>NZ_JAPDBQ010000244.1:0-2691 GCF_027705325.1 Aeromonas sp. QDB18 | reverse complement strand
CGATTGGATCGGACATACTGAGTACAGTGAAACCAGAATAGAGCAATTAGATCACATCTTTAATCTGATTGGTATCAAATTCTCTTAAGTGAACAGCATTGCCGCATGGCGGGGGCTTTTTCATGGTTCGGCGTGCCGGGTTCAACGGCCCAGGATCTGCCGCATCCGCTGCTGTGCCACGTCCACCAGCAAGTCGGGCTGGAATTTGGAGATGAAGCGATCACACCCCACCTTCTTGACCATGGCCTCGTTGAAGTTGCCGCTCAGGGAGGTATTGAGGGTGATGAAGAGATCGGACATGCGCGGATCGCTGCGCACCTCGTGAGTCAGGCGATAACCATCCATCTCCGGCATCTCGGCGTCCGTGATCATCAGCATGATCTCGTCGGTCACCTTCTTGCCCGCATCGCACCACCCCTTGAGCAACTTGAGGGCCTGCAAGCCGTCCTGGCACTCGATGACCTCGAGCCCGAGCTGGGCGAGGGTCTCGCGCACCTGGTTGCGGGCCGTGCTGGAGTCATCGACGATGAGCACCCGGCGTCCCTGCATCTGGGGCAGGATCTCCTCGTCCAGCACCTCGGACGAGATGCGCACGTCATAGGTGATGATCTCCGCCAGCACCTTCTCCACGTCGATGATCTCGACAATCTGGTCGACCCCCCCTTCCGGGATGCGGGTAATGGCGGTGAGGTAGTTGGCACGACCCGCCGAACGGGGCGGCGGCAGTATGTCCTTCCAGGTCATGTTGACGATGTGGGCCACCTGCCCCACCAGGAATCCCTGAATGGTGCGGTTGTACTCGGTGATGATGAGGTTGGACTCCTGATCGATGACCATGGGACGCATCCCGATGGCACCGCGCAGGTTGATGACGGGGATGGAGACGCCGCGAATGTTGGCGACGCCGCTGATGTTGTGGTGGGACCCCGGCATCTTGTTCAGATGGGGCAGCTTGACCACTTCCCGCACCTTGAAGACGTTGATCGCAAACAGTTGCTGGGCACCCAAACGGAACATCAGCAGTTCCAGGCGATTCTCCCCTACAAGCTGGGTACGTTGATCCACTGAATCCAATATGCTCGCCATATAACGCCCTTACGTCCATTTCCCGAAATTGCCCCGCACCGGAGCTGCGACATGCCAACCAGCCCCGCTTTCCCTGTCGGGACAACGCAAGCCTATATAGAAATAATGAAAAGCGTCGAGGAAAGATAGGATCTTGACCACGGGGCGTGATCATCGCCCCATCACTGCCTCATGGCAAGCACAGCCACGCACCGGCCCCGACAACAAGGGTATCGACCACACGGGGCCATTGCTGAACCCCGGCGTGCCGCTCTTGTCATCCAGCGCGGTCCGCCAGCAACGAAAAGACCGGCCACATGGGCCGGTCCTGGGATGTGCAGTGCGTCTGGGACGACTTAGAAGTTGTACTGCAGGGCCACGGCGACGATGTCGTCGGTGGACTTGTTCAGGCTGTTCTTGCCGGTGGAACCCACTTCGTCCAGCAGGTTGATCTTGTAGTCCACGTAGGCATTGAAGTTGTCGGTGAAGTTGTACCAGGCACCCACGGAGACGTATTCGGTCGCGGTGTCATCGATGCCGTGAGCGCTGTCCTTCACGTCGGTACGCAGGTAGGCCAGAGAGGGCTTGAACTTCGGCGTGATGTTGTACTGCACGACCGCTTCGTAGCCATCCATCTTCTCGGCGTAACCGCGCATGGAGCCGGTGTCCACGAAGAGGTGATCTTCACCGTGGGAGTAGGTGGCGGCCATGTAGAGGTTGCCGACGGCATACTTGGCGCCCACCCCGAACAGCTTGGCGTCGTTGTCGCCGCCGAAGCTCACGTTCTCGGCCTGCTCGTCGGTCTTACCAGCCTGGTTGTAGGCGGCACCCAGGCTCAGGCCCATGTTGAAGTCATAGTTGGCAGAGAGGGCATACCCCTCGGAAGAACCTTTCGGGCTCCAGGTGCTGTTCGGGCCGACGCGCTCGCTGCGGCTCGCGTTCTGCGGGTCGTTGTTGCCGGTGAACTGGGCACCCAGGGTCAGCCCCTGCCAGTTGTACATGTACTGGGCCAGGCCGTTGGTACGACCGGTGCCGAACACCTCGGTGTCCTTGCCCAGACCATCACCACCCCACTCCGGCAGCACGTCGGTGTAGTTCACCGCCTTGGTGAACAGACCGTCCTGGCGGCCGTAGCTGAAGGCACCGAAGCGATCGTGCTTGATGCCCGCATAGGCGTAACGCAGCTCGTCGTTGTCAGAACCGGAGACCGGCAGGTTGTACTCGGCGAAGCCGAACGCGGTCAGATCCTCGTCAACCTTGGTTTCACCTGCGATGTGCAGACGCAGGTAGCTGGCATCGCCTTCGGTGGCGTTGTCATCGGTGCCGTAGTACATGCCGTTGACGCGGCCGCCGATGTCCAGTTTGGTACCATTCTGATCGTAAACGTTGGCGGCCTGTGCACCACCGGCCAGCAGCAGGCTGGAGATGGCCATCGTCAATGCTGTCTTTTTCATTGTTCTTTCCTCAGGTGTAAGCACTCTCTGTCAGACCAGAGTTCGGTCGTGATGATCGGTTGATGTGCCGATGGCCTAAGGTAGATCCGGAAACCTTGTTGACATCCTCCCCCACCTTAGCGCTTCGCGTCACAGGAGGGGGATTCCCATTACTGGGTGATAGCTGCTCGCG
>NZ_JAPDBQ010000243.1:0-2706 GCF_027705325.1 Aeromonas sp. QDB18 | reverse complement strand
GTGTTGATCATTGGGGGCTGGCGAGTGGTGATTTATCCCAACGACCATCGTCCGGCGCATGTGCACGTGATTGGGGGCGGCTGCGAGGCGGTGTTTAATCTCTCAGGGGAGCAAGGCGGGCCTGAGCTGCGGGAAAACTACGGATTTGATAGTAAAGCGCTGAAGCGCATCTGGGCAGAGTTGCAAGGCAATCAAGCTCACCTGATAAGACAATGGGAGGTGATCCATGGAACTAACCGATGAAATGATTGCACAGGCAAATCAGCGCGGAGCCGAGGCTCGCAAGCGCAGTCCTGTTGCTACGAGCGTGCGTTATGACCGGAGGATCGGACGGGTTGTGATCGTCTTGTCGTCGGGGTTAGAACTGGCCTTTTCCCCTCATCTGGCGCAAGGGCTCGAAGCGGCTAAGCCTAGCGACTTGCAGGAGGTCGAAATCTCGCCGTCAGGGTTGGGAGTGCACTTTCCGAAGTTGGATGCAGATCTCTACTTGCCTGCTTTGCTGGAAGGGCTGTTGGGTTCGGCGAACTGGGCTGCATCCAAGATGGGGGCGAAGGGCGGCAAGGCAAAAACCCCCGCTAAAGTTGCAGCGGCGCGGGCAAACGGTGCAAAGGGTGGGCGCCCAAGAAAAAACGTGCCAGCGGCGGCCTGACTGCGGTAACGTACTGTCCAGAAAAGACAAACCCCGAATCTCTGTCCAATCAACTTGGCGGAAGATAACAGAGAGTTCGGGGTTGTGACGAATCACGAGGTAAAGAATACCACATGGATCACATCAAACAACCCTGCACCGCCAATAAGCGCGGTGACCGTTGGTAAAACCTGCAACAGCAGCATTCGTCGAGCGGCTCCCCAGTCGCCCCTACTGCACCAACGACAAATCGGCTGGACTGCTCATTCGTCCACAGGCCACAGCACTGGCCTATCGCCATATCCAGCACAACCCACCGCCCCATTGCCTCGGATCCCTGCTCTATCAAAAGGCGTTATTGAATAATCAAAATTTAAATTTGATGGTGGCCAGCGGCCCCAGCTAAGAGGATTTAATGGACAAGAAGCAAAAAGCGGCCCTGAACATGGCGAAGTTCATCAAGGGGCAGTCGCTGGAGTTGTTGGGGCGGCTGGAAGAGTTGGAGTTGGACGAGCGCGCCGAGCAGTGCGAACGGCTGCACGAGATGGCGGAGGAACTGCTGGCGGCGTTGCTGCGCGAGCTGCCGGTGGAGGCATGAACGCGGGTGATGCTGGCCCCAAAACCTGATCCCGCTAGATCCAGCCCTCAAACGCCCGCTCAGCCGTTGCACACTTTCCGCAAGGAAACGCCCTGGGTGGGGGCTTAAAACGCGCCAGAGCGCGGCTTGTGAGACCGATTTTCGGCAGGGGGCGTGTTTTAGCGGGTGGTGTCGGCGATTCACCATAACGTCCGTTATACGCACTTCAAAACTCCCTTCGGTTCGCCAGTTTTTGGCAAATTGCAGTACTGCAATCAGGTTGTGACGGCACTTGGATTGCGTGGTAAATTTAGGTATCACTAGGTAATACCATTGGCTAACAGTGAGGTTTTATGTCAGCAGCGACCAAACCCATGTCTATCAAACTTGATAGCGATACCCAAAGCCGGATCAAGCAGCTAGCTGCTGCCCGCGACCGTTCAGCGCACTGGATGATGCGCGAAGCTATCACCCAGTATGTTGAGCGCGAAGAGCGCAAGGAGGCGTTCCGCCGCGATACCCTCGATGCTTGGCAGGAGTTTCAGGAGACTGGTTTGCATGTCTCTCTTGACGAGGCCGACCAGTGGTTGGCTGGTTGGGGCACCGAGATTGAAGGTGGTGCACCTGCATGCCACAAGTGATCCTCTCTCCGGCTGCTCTGCGTGACCTTAAACGGCTGCGCGAGTTCTTGCACAGTAAGAGTCCGGTTGTTGCACAGCGAGCAGCCCAAACCATCCGCTCGGCGCTGACCCAGCTCGGGCAACAACCCGCGATGGGTCGTCCTATTGAAGGGCTCCCGGAGGCGTTCCGCGAGTGGGTGATCCCCTTTGGTGACAGTGGTTATCTGGCGCGTTACCGCTTAGAGGGCGAAACCGTAGTGATCTTGGCCCTGCGTCACCAACGCGAAGCTGGATTTATTTAGATGCTAAAATTCGCCATTTGAACATAAAAGGCGATGTGCGCCATTAAGCCTGAACGTCATGTTCGCGTTGACTTGGCGGAGTTATGTGGAAGACTATCTAACGCATTAGTATAGCCTTTCATATAACTGCAGTTAAGACTCAAGGGGTGTTTATGAATTCAGCGTTATTCGGATATTTCATTGGTGCATTTGCCTCATCACTTTTTATGGCGGCAGTTTGGTTAATAATCGCAAAAATAATACCTCCATTACGTTCCAGACCAAAAATTACATATTTCCCCGCTATGGCATTAGCACTTTTGGCTCAACTATTAACAATAAGTGGTCCAACAGCAATAAACTTTTCTGCAGCAGCTCTATGCATTGCGGTGTTGTTTTGGCAATTCAAGCGCGCGCAATCAAAATTGGAAGAGTGTAATGCATCGTCAGAAAGCAAATAGTCTTAAAAAATGCTTTTGTCTGATCGTCTAACTCGCGCGATGCCAGGCTGCGCCTTTCACCATAAATCAAAGACTTACATGTTGTGAACTGGCGACTATGTCCTTGCCTTACTCTATACCGAATTCTGAGGTGGCCCAC
>NZ_JAPDBQ010000242.1:0-2738 GCF_027705325.1 Aeromonas sp. QDB18 | reverse complement strand
CCCAACAAGGAGTTTCGGATTCTTACACAGCCTGAGGATCGGTCAATGGATCCTTAACTGATCGGCATTACTCCCTCGGGAGCCCTTTTGCCGTCCCCGTGGCCGTGAAAAACAGGGAATGACTGGGTGAACGCACAATTAGTGTTTGCTTTTTACACATTTCGAGGAGAGAATGCGCGCCGGCTAGTTAATCAGCCCTGATTATGTTCGCAATGCTTCACCTCACGATGAATCCTGCCAGTACCCGCATAACCTTCTTCTGATTTACTCGCCTTGAGAACCGTTCAGGCTGTCTGCCTGCGTTGCCCGGCTCTCACGGTGCAGACCCGATCTGCCCACTCCCAAGTAGCATCATGCATCCGCGTGGTCCTTGGCGCCTTCCTTGAAAGTGCAGACGCCCCTGAACCGGGCTGGGTATTCCTGCGCGCTCGTCCGCCATCGTGCTGACCGCGCCCATTGACCTGACATTTGCCAATACAAGGAGCAAACACTTAATTTATATAGAGAAATACCATGATGAAACACGTACAGATCCGCAAACCCCTGCGTCGCAGCAAACCCATCAACCTGCCCGTGCAAGAACACGACGACGATGCGTTCCTGATCCAGTTCAGCACCCGCTTCAGCGGCGGCTTCGCCATCTCCTGTGATGGCATCGCCGGCGAGTTCTCCATCGAAGAGCTCAACTGATCCGGCCTGCCCAGGCAGCGCCCGATGCAGACAGGCCGCAACTCACGGCGGCCTCCTTGCCTGACGTCATAGTCTGCATGGCCCCACCACCCGAGCGATGACTAGACCCCGCAAGTCTCCTTGTCCGGCGCCTCCAGCAGCAGGCACTCCTCCTCGCCGGCTCCCAGCCTGACCCGTTTACCCTGACTCAGCCCCAGCTTGGCGAGTAGCCGGACCGAGCGCTCATTGCCCGGGGTGACGATGGCGACCACCCGCTCGATGCCGAGCCGTTCACGGCCATCTGCCATGGCCGCCCGCGCGGCTTCGATGGCATAGCCCTGGCCGCGCCAGGCGGGCAGGAAGGCATAGCCGATGTCTTCACAGGGCAGGGTATCGCGCTTGATCAGACCGCAGATGCCGAGCCTGGCCCCGTCTTCCCGCCGCACCACCAGATAGAGTCCGTGACCGTAGCGGGCATAACTGACCGCAGGCCCCTGCTGGATGTAGTTTTCGGCATCCGCCAGGGTACGCACCCCGCGATCGCCGATGTAGCGGTGAAAATCACCATCGTTGAGCAGTTCGAGAATGAAGGGGGCATCGACAATGGTCAGTTTGCGCAGTTCCAGGCGCTCGGAGAGGATCATGACATGGGCTCGTTCGGCAGTAGAGAGTGTCCAAGACTGCTCCCGCCCCGCTTCCTTGGCAAGACCCGGAGGATATTTTCGCCCCCGGGAGCCGCGTCCCCGCTATACTGCCCACCCCATGGAACAGGCAGGAGAACGGCCATGACCGATACCCCCGAATTTTTTGATGAAGAGACACTGCTGGAGATGGTGGAGAACCAGCTCGCCGACGGCCATCCCCTCCAGGTGAAAGCGACCCTGATGCGCCTGGTGATGAAGGGCACCCCGCGGGAAGAGGCGCTGCAATACATCGCCTGCGCCCTGGGCGCCGAACTCATGGCCATGGAAGCCGAACAGGGCCCCTTCAACCTCGTCCGTTACGGCGAGTTTCTCGACAGCCTGCCCGAGATGCCCTGGGCCGAATGACCCGGGCCGATTAGGCAAGCCCCGGCGCCAGCCATTATCATTACTGCCACCACCAATGACGGGAGTATGGGGATATGCGCTGGCAAGATCGCCGTGAGAGCAACAATGTGGAAGACCGACGCCAGCAAAGCGGCGGCAACGGGGGCGGCGGCCTGCCCATCGGTGGCAAGGGGCGTCTGATCCTGCTGGTGGTGATCATGGTGGCGGGGTACTACGGCGTGGACCTCGGCCCCCTGCTGCAGGATCCGGCCCCGCAGAGCCAGCCCCAGCGTCAGAACTCGTCCCAGGCTGCAAACGATCCCCTCGCCCGCTTCACCTCGGTGATGCTCGCCTCCACGGAGGACGCCTGGGGTGAGATGTTCCAGCAAAGCGGCAACCACTATCAGGCCCCCAGACTGGTGCTCTATCGCGGTGCGACCCGCACCGGCTGCGGCCAGGGGCAGTCGGTGATGGGGCCCTTCTACTGTCCGGCCGACAGCACCGTCTACATCGATCTCTCCTTCTATCAGGACATGCGCGACAAGCTGGGGGCCGACGGCGACTTCGCCCAGGGCTATGTGATCGCCCACGAAGTGGGCCACCACGTGCAGAACCTGCTCGGCATCTCCACCAAGGTGCGCCAGCAGCAACAGGGGCTGAGCCAGGTCGCCCAGAACCGGTTGTCGGTCAAGCTCGAACTGCAGGCGGACTGCTTCGCCGGGGTCTGGGGCCACTACATGGAAAAAGAGCAGGTGCTGGAGCGTGGCGATCTGGAAGAGGCGCTCAATGCCGCCCAGGCCATAGGCGACGACAGGTTGCAGCAGCAAGGTCAGGGCCGGGTCGTTCCCGACAGCTTCACCCACGGCACCTCGGCCCAGCGCCTCGCCTAGTTCAAACGCGGTTTTGACAGCGGCAAGCCCGCCAGTTGCGACACCTTCGCCGCCCGCTAGACGCCCAAAAGAAGGGTTCTTCGCGGGATCTTGGGGAAGTGGAAGTTGACAGACAGGGTGCTGGTAAACTGGCTGTCTCCAAACACACCAC
>NZ_JAPDBQ010000241.1:386-2759 GCF_027705325.1 Aeromonas sp. QDB18 | reverse complement strand
TACTGGTAACCCATTGATATTAAATGACTAAAATTTTCATTTTTTGTTCTTGGGATACTTGTTCGCACTTTCCCTAGCGGGTGCTCATTTTCTTTTCGGAAGGATCTTGTGATTTTGCAGCATGTGCTGCATTGGGCCCATAGTGTCGTCTATTGATTTCGAATCCACGAGTTAACCCTTTCCAAATAGCTTATCCGCTGTCAGTCACGATGAACTGATGAATCAGGATGACCCTCTATAGATAGCAGCTGATATGTCCCCATATTGTTTTGCGATCTTCCTCTCTGCTCGCGGTTGTGCACCTTAAATCAACTCAGCAAAGCGGTGTGCGTGGCTGGCAGCTTGGTTTGGTGGTAAAATCTTGACGTGTTGGGAGCCCCCAACTACACACGACTATACACGCAAAGAAAAGTGCGTTAAGTTATTGTTTATTAGACTCTATTAGGTAGAGTCGTCCTGATTTGCAATCAGATAAAAGAGTCCAACATGTTCAGACCAGAATTGCTCTCCCCTGCCGGGACCCTCAAGAACATGCGCTACGCCTATGCCTATGGCGCAGACGCCGTCTATGCGGGCCAGCCGCGCTACAGCCTGCGGGTGCGCAACAACGAATTCGATCACGAGAATCTGCAGCTCGGCATCAACGAGGCCCATGCCCTCGGCAAGCAGTTCTATGTGGTGGCCAACATCCAGCCCCACAACTCCAAGCTCAAGACCTTCATCCGTGACATGCGCCCCGTGGTGGATATGAAGCCGGATGCACTCATCATGTCCGACCCCGGCCTCATCATGATGATGCGCGAAGCCTTCCCCGACATGCCTATCCACCTCTCGGTGCAGGCCAACGCGGTCAACTGGGCCACGGTGAAGTTCTGGCATCAGATGGGCCTGACCCGTGCCATCCTCTCCCGCGAGCTGTCTCTCGACGAGATCGAGGAGATCCGCATGCAGGTGCCGGAGATGGAACTGGAAGTCTTCGTCCACGGGGCGCTGTGCATGGCCTACTCCGGCCGCTGCCTGCTCTCCGGCTACATCAACAAGCGTGACCCCAATCAGGGCACCTGCACCAACTCCTGCCGCTGGGAGTACAAGGTGCACGAGGGCAAGGAAGATGACGTGGGCCAGATCGTCCACCGCCAGGAGCCCATCGCCGTGCAAAAGGTGGATCCGACCCTGGGCGCAGGCAAGCCGACCGATGCCCTGGTGCTGCTGGAAGAGTCCAACCGCCCGGGCGAGTTCATGACCGCGTTTGAAGACGAGCACGGCACCTACATCATGAACTCCAAGGATCTGCGCGCCGTCGAGCACGTCGAGCGCCTGACCAAAATGGGCGTTCATTCGCTGAAAATCGAAGGCCGTACCAAGTCCTTCTACTACTGCGCCCGTACCGCCCAGGTCTATCGCAAGGCCATCGACGATGCGGTGGCTGGCCGTCCATTCGATCCGACCCTGATGGGCACCCTCGAGAACCTGGCCCACCGCGGCTACACCGAGGGCTTCCTGCGCCGTCACAACCACAGCGAATACCAGAACTACGACTACGGTTACTCCGTCTCCGACACCCAGCAGTTCGTCGGCGAGATCACAGGTCGCAACGGTGACATGGTCGAGGTCGAGGTGAAGAACAAGTTCCTGCTGGGCAACAGCCTGGAGCTGATGACCCCCCAGGGCAACCTCAGCTTCAACCTGGAGCAGATGCAAAACCGCAAGGGCGAGCTCATCGACACCGCGCCGGGCAACGGCCATGTGGTCTACGTGCCGGTTCCCAAGGAGATCGACGTGAATTACGGCATCCTGCTGCGCAACCTCGGCGAGCGCGAGGATACCCGTCAACCTCACTCGGCGGCCTGAGATGGCACTGCTCATCACCGACAAGTGCATCAACTGTGACATGTGCGATCCGGAGTGTCCGAACCAGGCCATCACCCTGGGGAGCAAGATCTACGAGATAGACCCGGATCGCTGCACCGAATGCGTCGGCCACTATGAGAAGCCGACCTGCATCAGCGTCTGCCCCATCGATTGCATCATCTGGGATCCCGCCCATGTGGAGACCGAAGATCAGCTGATGGAGAAATTCGTGCGGATGCACAGGCAGTAACGCCTGCATCAGCGTCTGTGCCCCATGTGCGGCATCCTCCGGGATCCCGTCCATAGGGTGGAAACCGAAGATCAGTTGATGGAAAAGTTCGTGCGGATGCACAGGCAGTAAGCCTGTATCAGCGTCTGCGCCCCATGGACGGCATCCTCCGGGATCCCGTCCATCGGGTGGAAACCGAAGATCAGTTGATAGAGAAGTTCGTGCGGATGCACAGGCAGTAAGCCTGTATCAGCGTCTGCGCCCCATGGACGGCATCCTCCGGGATCCCGTCC
>NZ_JAPDBQ010000241.1:0-378 GCF_027705325.1 Aeromonas sp. QDB18 | reverse complement strand
GAAGTTCGTGCGGATGCACAGGCAGTAAGCCTGTATCAGCGTCTGCGCCCCATGGACGGCATCCTCCGGGATCCCGTCCATCGGGTGGAAACCGAAGATCAGCTGATGGAGAAGTTTGTGCGGATGCTCAGGCAGTAAACCTGCATCAGCGTCTGCTCTAGAGGGACTGCATCCTCCGGGATCCCGTCCATAGGGTGGAAACCGAAGATCAGTTGATGGAGAAATTCGTGCGGATGCACAGGCAGTCCGCGTCTGACACGCGCGGAGTGCATTATCCAAAAATAGAAAAAGCCGGGCATGCCCCAATGCTGTTCAGATAAGCACTTTTTTGACTGATTATTCATAAATTGGATTTGAGTTGAGGGGGCAAGGCTGTGT
>NZ_JAPDBQ010000240.1:0-2836 GCF_027705325.1 Aeromonas sp. QDB18 | reverse complement strand
GAACCAGTGATTGGTTCCGGATTGTCCTACAGCAGAAGGATCGGTCAATGGATCCTTAACTGATCAGCATTGCGCCCTAAGGCGGCCATGAGGTCATATCGCGGATGACGGGCAGGCACCGGCAGAGCAGGTCAGCACCCGCTGACCTGTCTCTTGAGGGCGGTTTCAGGCGTCTGAAAGAGGGTTGGCGGGCAGGGTTGAGCATCCATCAGGAACCGAACTGGCGCTCCCCCTGTTGCCCCCCTCTCGGCAACGTGGGCTGTGCTAGATTGGGTATCCCGTTTTCAAGGAGAACCCGCTGCCATGCCACGAAATATCGAGATCAAAGCCCGCATAGCCGGGGTCGATGACCTTATCCCCAGAGCCGCGGCCATCGCCGACAAGGGCCCCGTCGACATCGCCCAGGATGATACCTTCTTTCGCTGTGAATCGGGCCGCTTCAAATTGCGGACGCTCTCCCCGTCGGCAGGCCAGCTCATCTTCTACCGCAGGCCTGATCAACAGGGTCCGAAGGAGAGCTACTACCACATCACGCCAACGAACGAGCCGGACAAGCTGCGGGAAACGCTCACCCTGGCTTGCGGCCAGATTGGCAGAGTGCGAAAACAGCGGACCCTGTTTCTGGTGGGCAGAACCCGGATCCATCTCGACCGGGTTGAAGGGCTGGGTCACTTCCTCGAACTGGAAGTGGTGCTGGAAGATGACGAACCGCGCGAGGTGGGGATGCAGGAAGCTCACGACATCATGGCGCGTCTCGGTATCGAACCCTCCCGGTTGATCGAAGGCGCCTATCTGGATCTCCTGCTGCAACGACAACCCTGAGGGATTCACAACAACAAGGCCGCCCGAAGGCGGCCTTTACTGTCCGGCGGCTGGGTTATTTGACCCGCGCCAGCGCCGTGTTGATCCTCAGGTTGGTCGCCTCCAGCCCCGGCTGCTGGCCGTAGAAGTCGAACGCCAGCTCGACACCGGGGCGAAACAGCAGGCAGTGGGTGGAGCCGCCGAAGTGGAACATGCCGAGCTGCTCCCCCTTCGCGATCCGCTGCCCCGGCTGCACCGTCACCTCGCAGCTCGACACCTCCGCCATGCCCACCGGCACCACGCACATCAGGCCGATCCTGGGGTTGTCCGCCTCGATGAAGATGAGTGCCCGGGTCGCCACCGCGGTCAGGAAGGGCTGGGACTGGTTCGGGGCGCTGGGGTCGGGCCCCGCCGGGCTGTCGAAACCCTGGTGGCGGTTGGCCAGGTAGTAGCTGCCGTTGACCACCATGACCGAGCGCACCGTGCCGCTCACCGGGCTGTGCCAGCGGTGATAGCTGAGGGCGCTGAGGAAGGCCTGATAGAGGGTGCCCCCCTCGAACGCGGCGGCGCGCGGGTCGAAGTCCAGCAAGTTGTCCAGGGAATAGGGCTGTCCCTTGAGCCAGAAGGCGTCCTGCCGCCTTACCCCGGTCACCACCTGCAGCGGGGCCGACTCGCAGGCGTTGGCGATCACGCTGTCATCGTCCGGGGCCGTCACCGGCCGCACGCCGGGGCAGAAGCGGCGGGTGAAGAAGTCGTCCCAGCTGGCGAAGCCCTCGTATTCCTCTCCCGGCACGGTGTGGAAGATCCCCTCGAAGCGCTCTGGGGTGGGGTTGTCGCCGGCCCCGAGCGCCCCCTGCGCCACCCGGACCATCTCCCGTTTCGCCACCTCCCCGAGCCAGGGGACGATCAGGGTCTGGCGATCCAAGGGGCTCACCGACTCGGTCAGCACATAACGGGACGCGGGACTTTGCAGGAAGTCGGCCCAGTATCCGAGGATCTTGCGCAGTTGCTGGTTCACCAGCGCATTGGCGAAGAAGTCGTACCCGGCGGCCGTCGCCATGGGCCAGTTGAGCAGGGCATTGATGGGGAATCCGATCAGCCCGGCGGGCTCCTGGGTCTGCACATCCTGATAGGCTTCCGGGGCCGTGGTCATGATGCCGTTGAGCAGCTGCAGGAACTCATCGAGGCTGCGCACCTGGACCTGACCGAGCGGCGTGCTGTGCTCGTGCTGCCACGCCTCGTCAAACATCCCCTGGGCCTGCTGATACAGGAGAGGATCCTGCTCCACCAGCGCCTTCAATCCGGCGATCGGGGCCACCAGCGGGCGAGGCTGGCGGGTGACCGCCTGACGCAGCCGCTGTACCCAGCGCGCCACATGGGCCTGATCCCGGGGGACCCAGCCACCGGCATGGGCATGGGGGGGACGCGTATCCACTGCCTTGTTCATCGCTCTCTCCTTGTTGAAGCGCCTTGGGCCCGCCGGATGCGATGCGCCTGAGGGCGCCATCTGGCAGGTAGCAAGGTGTAGCACAGGGGAAAAGCGGCCTCCATTGGCAGAAATGGCAGCGGCGAAGCGGGGAAAAAGAGGCTAACGGAGGCGTTGGCAAACGACGGAAATGCGAAAGGCCAGCTCAATGAGCTGGCCTTTCTGAAAAATGGCAGGGGCGGCAGGACTCGAACCCGCAACCATCGGTTTTGGAGACCGCTGTTCTACCAATTGGAACTACGCCCCTGCAACAAACGAGGCGTAGTATACAAAGCGGAGGTCAAAGGTAAAGGCTTTTTTCTCACTTTCGATGCGATCGAACAAATGACGAGCAGATCCCCGCAATTCCAACAAGGAGCGGGGGTAAGCTGCTGTATTTGCAGCCCCGACGGGGTAGGAATGGGACACAAATGGGGGTAGGGTGAAACCAGGCTCAGGGAGGCTGCCCATGCTCAATTACCGACTGCTGCAACGTAACGGTTCACCCAGACCAGTTGACAGGTAAAAAATGAGACGATCGTCCGGTGATCCACTATTGCCTCTTGCGTG
>NZ_JAPDBQ010000239.1:0-2866 GCF_027705325.1 Aeromonas sp. QDB18 | reverse complement strand
CCTGCATGGAGACGTGATTAGATCACAGACGATCAGCCTGTTCAAATTTCATTAACAAAGTGCGATCCCGCCCTGGTCCTCTTCCCAGCTGTAATACTGGGCGAGGATCCGGTGGCGAGCCTGGCGGATCAACTGGCATCGGGCCTTCAGGGCGGCGCCGGGATCGGCGAGCAAGGCAAAGTCGGCGGGGATCAAGGGTCATCTCCCTGTCATCTGGTGGTGGCATAACCCAGACAACCGCCCCGATAGCCCAGTGTCAAGGAGCCGATGATGGAACTGCGCGACCACCCCTCCCTCAGTCAGAGACCTCATGCCAGCCAACCGGATCCCACCCCGGCCAGGCTGTTGATGCCCTGGTACCAGCAGCACCGGGATCTGGGCTGGGAACCCCTTGCGCAGCATCACGAGGATCCCCTCCCCGGCCAGCATTGACAGGCTCAGGGCTGCACCGCCTCGATGGCCTCTGACTTGCCCTCCAACTGGGGCAGGCTGAAACGGTAGGCCACGTAGTATTTGTAGATGGTGCCAACGTAGTTGATGGGCCCCTGGCCCACGTCGTTGGCCACCAGCTGCTCCACATTGCCGAACCAGACGTTCGGATCCAGCCCCTTGTCGGCCGCCTTGGCCTGCAATGCCTGGACCCGGTTCGGACCCGCATTGTAGGCGGCCAGGGCGAACAGATGGCGATTGAGCCTGTCCATCCCGGGATCATTGAAGTAGGTGTCCAGGATGAGCCGCATGTAGCGACAGGCCGCCTCCACATTGCCCTCCAGACTGGTGAGTCTGGCGCCGCGGATCCCCACCTCCTTGCCGGTGCTCGGCAGCAATTGCATGATGCCGACGGCCCCCCGGTGAGAGCCGACATTGGGATTGAGCCCCGACTCCTTGTAAGCCAGCGCGGCCAGCATCAGCCAGTCCAGCTGATACTTGTCCGCCTGGGCCTCCAGTACCTTGCGAATGGTCGACAGTCGCCCCAGCGGGTCCGGCGCCAGTATGTTGCTCATGCGGTCGCTCTGCGCCAGCAGGCGGCGCAATGTCATGTCACTGTAGAGGGTCCGCTTGCTCGACTCCGAGATGTAGGCGTTCACCGCCTTGAGCAGCTCCGGGCTGTTGTTGCGCAGGGCCCAGGCGCTGCGCCCCTTGTCCCGCAGCGGAATCAGCCTGTGGGCCTTGAGGCCGCCAATCATGTCGAGCCAGATCCGCCCCTTGAAGCTGTCGGTGACCGTCAGCGGAATGATCCCGGCTGACACCATCTCCAGCAGGTCCCCATCCTGCAGGTATTCGGGAACCGTCTCGATGTAGACCGGGGGCAACCCCAGCTCCCGAAACAGCCAGTTGAGCTGGTGCAGGCTCTCGAAATAACTGGAGCTGGCACGCACCCAGATCCGCCGGCCGGACAGCTGGGTGATGCGATTGAAGGCAGGGAGCTCCCGCTGGCTCACCACCCACTCCTCGATGGGGGTGATCAGCGGCTGGGAGAAGGTCACCTGCTCGCGCCGGGTGGGGGTGACCGTCAGGTTGGCGGCCACCAGATCCCCGCGTCCCTCGGCCAGATAGTCCAGCAGCTTGTCCTGGCGCACCGGGATATAAATGATCTTGAGCTTGAGCTTCTCCTTGGCCAGGTAGGTCTGGTTCAACCAGCGCTCGAATCCCTGAAGCTGATTGACCAGGATGCCGTACTGGGCTCCCTTGTCAAAAAAGAAAAACCCCCGCTCATAGACCACCAGGGCCCTGATCTCTTTTTTTTGCAGGATGTGTTCGAGATCACCGGCCTGGGGCAGCAACTGCGGCTTGAGATCCGCCGCCAGCAGAGGGAGAGAGCAGAGAGCCAGCAGGGCCCAGATCCATCGCCGCATCATGATTTAACCACCTCGCTGTGGGCCGGTGCGCACCGTCGGGTCTGTCAGAGAAGGCGCCTGCGCCAAGTCATGGGGCGTCGCGGGATCTTCTGCCGATCGGCGCATGCCGGACGGAAAACGGATCGTCCGTGGGATAACTCACTATACAACGCAAAGGGAGGGAAAAAGCGAGGGGCAGAGCAAGACGGCAGGCAAGCCTGCCGTGTCATCACGATCTCAGAGGGAGCGGGCGCGCATCTCGAAGATCAGCTTCTCGGCGGTACAGGTGAATTGCAGGCGGGCCTTCAGGATCACGCCATCAGGGCCTCGGCTCAGCTCGCTGCTGCTTTTGGCTTCGGCAGTGACCTGCTTGGCCAGCGCCTCGTAAGCTGCAAATTTCTCGCGGGCGTCGGCTTCTGCAGCGGCCTCGATCACCAGCTCCATGACGTCGTCACCTTCGCCGATGATGGTGCCAATTTCGGCGAAACAGCCGCAACTGTCACAGGTCTCGTTCAGTTCCACTTTCTCGTCTACAGACATACGTTCACTCCTACTTATTCCGGATATTGTCATCGTCGCGCAAGGCGTTGCGAAAATCCCTGATGGCAGTGCCCAGATCCTCACCGGCGCCAGCCAGGCGTTTGCTGCCAAACACCACGACGACGACCACGAGCAGGATCAGCAGATGCCAGATATGAATGCCACCCAGTCCCATAGGGAGACTCCTGACTGTTAGATACCTGGAGGTTGTATCAAAAGAAAGCGTATCGATTGTTGGGCAAAATCAAGGCAGGTGCAAGTTGGCGAAAAAATCGCGCAAAAACGGCGACGAGGCGCAAAAAAATACGGCGACCATGGGCCGCCGTATGAGTCGGTGCTACTTGTCCCCTCAACCGCTACATCCTGTACCAGCCGCCACCAGGGCGAGAGACCCGTCGAGCATAGGATCGCCACATGTACAGGATCTTTAGCAGCAACCAATTGAAATAGATATAAAAATGGCTTCGATTGTGATCTGATTTTATCGC
>NZ_JAPDBQ010000238.1:0-2965 GCF_027705325.1 Aeromonas sp. QDB18 | reverse complement strand
GCAGCGAAAATCGATACAGAACAGGACCTTAGAAGGAATTTCAAATGAAGTGTTTTCTTAAGGTCCTGTATATGAATGGGCATTATGCGCTGACAGATTGGCATGGTGGCTTGCAATTGTGGAAGACAGTTCTTTATTCTGTTTACCATACTTTCAGTATGGCGACAGTCGTTATGGAGTAGCGTTAATACTACTCAAATAGTATGGCTTGCATTGTAGGTTCTCGTAGTAGTCCAATGTGCTACATTCACAATTTCTGATGCTGTGCAACGGTCGGTTTCACGTCTAGGAATTGGGGGCATACAGTTACCATTACCATTTAAAGAAATGGCTGTGAATTGCTCTGATTTTTCGGGTGGGCAGCCCTGCCGGGATAGAAAAACCTCAGTATAGTCAGTGCAACTACATACAATCCGCATCCAACTATCCACACCCAACCATTCCAAGATTCGTGGGTTGCACTATACAAAAATGCAAAAATAAGTGGACCGATTACACCCGTGAGGTGTGTCAAACTGGTCAGCAACCCTTGCAATTGTCCTTGTGCTACCTGACCGACACGAACAGATATAATTCCCTGCAAAGCGGGAAGAGTTATGCCACCACAAGCGAGTAACAGCACAACTGGCCAAACCATCCAGCTTTGCGTAATGACTGCCAATAAAAGTAGGCCACAGCCATCAGCCAAGATGCCAACCACGATAGCTTTCTGATCTCCCAAATGTTTAGCGATAAAACCAGCAGCAAGTCCTTGAAACAGTGCGTGTGTAAGCCCAAACACAGCCAATGAAACACCGACCATTACGCCATCCCATACGAAGCGCTCTTCTCCGAATAAAACCCATAATGTTGCAGGGATTTGGCCAATCAATTGAATGATGAAAAAGACAACTAGCAATCCCGATAATGGGGAGATCATCTCGCGTATGGAGGATGTGGTTTCATTGATTGTTTCATTCTTTATCTCGTCACTAACCTGATTAGCATTATGGGTCTCATGTAAAATGAATAGGGAGACCAGAAATGCCAGCCCGTTAATAGCAGCAGCGAACATAAACGGTGCCTGTACCGAAAGTTGACCTGCAAAACCACCAATGACTGGTCCAGCAATCATACCGCCACCAAAACAGGCACCCATCATACCAAACCAATGTGTCCTGGATTCCTCAGGTGTGACATCGGCAATTGTTGAGGCTGCAACAGCTCCAGTCGCACCGGTAATACCAGCAATTAAGCGTCCCAGATACAACACCCACACTACGCTGGCTGTTGCCATTAATGCGTAGTCCAGTGTTGCACCTAAAAGTGAAAGTAATAATACAGGGCGACGACCTATGCGATCTGACCAGCGGCCGAGAAGAGGGGCAAAAATCACTTGCATCATTGCATACAGCGCCAATAAAACACCGTAGTTCTCCGCAACATTAGCCTTTCCAACAAACTCCCGTAATAACGCCGGTAAGACAGGCATAATTATGCCAATCCCCATGGCATCTAAAAAAATGATGACCAGTGCCATCATCACAGTGCGGTTCATAGTTAACGCTCTCTATCGGTGATAGGGTTTGAAAAGTAACTCTATCAGTGATAGATTGTCAACAGCGAAAGGAGATAGTGATGGCACGACTAAGCTTGGACGACGTAATTTCAATGGCGCTCACCCTGCTGGACAGAGAGGGGCTAGAGGGCCTGACTACGCGTAAGCTGGCGCAGTCCCTCAAAATTGAGCAACCGACTCTGTATTGGCACGTGCGCAACAAGCAGACCCTTATGAACATGCTTTCAGAGGCAATACTGGTGAAGCATCACACCCGTTCAGTACCGTTACCGACTGAGAGTTGGCAGCAGTTTCTCCAGGAAAATGCTCTGAGTTTCCGTAAAGCATTATTGGTCCATCGTGATGGAGCCCGATTGCATATAGGGACCTCTCCTACGCCCCCCCAGTTTGAACAAGCAGAGGCGCAACTACGCTGTCTATGCGATGCAGGGTTTTCGGTCGAGGAGGCTCTTTTCATTCTGCAATCTATCAGCCATTTTACGCTGGGTGCAGTATTGGAAGAGCAAGCCACAAACCCGACAGAATACAATACAGTGATGGACGCTGTGCCACCATTATTACAGGAGGCATTTAATGTTCAGACGAGAACCACTGCTGAAACGGCCTTCCATTTCGGGCTGAAATCATTAATAGTTGGATTCTCTGCACAATTAGATGAAAAATATATGTCCATCCAGGGTAATAATAAATGATGCTGTCTATGGGGCAGTACTAACGGTAGTAATTTTAAATCTATCGCCAGTGATTTTTATTTTTCACGCGACAAATATTCTTGAAAATGTGTATGTGCATAGCCTTTGATAAATTAGGGAGATCCGAACAAGAGGGGGATTTCTTTGCGGGTCTGGCGGTGTTTGCCATTGAACTCGTAGTCAGCGAAGGTCAGTTGATGGCTCACGTTGGTTCTCATCCATGGTACTAAGAAAATCTGATGATCTCGTGTCAAGGATTTGTTCGCACCCTCCCCATCACGTCAAATAGAGCCTGTTTTCCAACTTAAATGTCCTGTTTGCTCACGGAGCAGATGTAGTATTACTTTTGAGTTTCCAACTTAAATGTCACATTTGGTATCGTTAACTCATTGAATACTTTGATCTGCCAGTTTCCAACTTAAATGGTTGTGATCAGTTTTCTTCAATACTCCCTCGTTGGAATGCTCGCGCAAGTAGGGGGTCGTGTCGAGTTTGTAGCCAAATGCTGACATGTTATCGATGTTCTGACTTTCACCCATTATCAGAATAATAACTCTGCTCTGCTCTGCTCTGCTCCAGTCTGGATGGAGGGGGCCTCTTTTACATATTTATCCACATTACTTTGACCGCTTAGTTGGTCAGGGTGAGAGCGTGAACAAATTGTTAAATTGAGGTCAATTTAGCCAACCCAGCATCCAGTACCTTTTCCAGATAG
>NZ_JAPDBQ010000237.1:0-2965 GCF_027705325.1 Aeromonas sp. QDB18 | reverse complement strand
AAAGCCAAACCACAGAAGTATGCGACGAGAAAACCTAGTAAAAACAATGCCAGTCAGGCTTAACTGACTGGCATTAGACCCCGGGGTCGCCTTTTTCATCTCTGTTCGCCGCTGGAAGTGCGTTGGTCGGGGCCTGCCAGGCAGCGGCCATGTCACCGACCCGGCAGCCCCATCAAAAAACCCGGCCTTGGCCGGGTTTTACGCTTATCCGCGCTCGCGGATGGTCTTGATGATGTCGGTGGTGGAGCAGCCGTCCTCGAAGTTCAGCACCCGCACCTCGCCGCCATTGGCGGTCACCTCGGCGTAACCGGCGATCTCTTCGGGCTTGTAGTCGCCCCCCTTGACCAGGAGGTCTGGCAGGATCTCGGCGATCAGACGCTGGGGAGTGTCTTCGCTGAAGGGGACCACCCAGTCCACGGCACCCAGGGCCGCCAGCACAGTCATACGGCGCTCGGTCGGGTTGACCGGGCGACCCGGCCCCTTGAGGCGACGCACGGACTCGTCGGTGTTCACCGCCACGATCAGGCGGTCCCCCAGCTTGCCCGCATTGGCCAGATAGGAGACATGACCCGCGTGCAGAATGTCGAAGCAGCCGTTGGTCATCACCACCTTCTCGCCGCGCAGACGGGCGGCCTGGACGGCCACCTTGAGCTGGGCCTCGGACATGACGCCAAAGCCGGTCTCCTGCTCGGTGTAGAGGGCGTTGGCCAGTTCCACCGGGCTCACGGTGGAGGTCCCCAGCTTGCCGACCACGATGCCGGCGGCGGTGTTGGCCAGGGCGCAGGCCTCATCCAGACTCTTGCCTGCGGCAAGGGAAGTCGCCAGGGTGGAGATGACGGTGTCACCGGCACCGGTGACGTCATAGACCTCGTGGGCCTGGGCCGGCAGGTGCAGCTCGGGCTGCCCTTCGCGGATCAGGGTCATGCCGTTCTCGGAACGGGTGACCAGCAGGGCATCCAGCTCGAAGCGCTTGACCAGCTCCAGCCCCCTGGCGACCAGGTCTTCTTCCCCCTTCACCTTGCCCACCACGGCCTCGAACTCGGACATGTTGGGGGTCAGCAGGGTGGCACCACGGTACTTCTCGAAATCGGTCCCCTTGGGGTCGACCAGCACGGGGATACCGGCGGCGCGGGCACGCCGGATCATGCCGGGCACGTCGTTGAGGGCGCCCTTTCCGTAGTCGGAGAGGATCATCACGTCCGCCTGGGGCAGCGCCTGCTCCACCTTGCCCATCAGCAGGCTGGCATCCACGTCGTGGAAGGCCTCTTCGAAGTCGAGACGCAGCAGTTGCTGGTTGCGGGACAGCACCCGCAGCTTGGTGATGGTCGGATAGTCGGTCAGGCGCACGAAATCACAGGCCACCTTGACCCCGGCCATCTGGCTGGCGAGGGCATCGGCGGCTTCATCCTGACCGGTCAGGCCCAGCAGCACGGCCTGGGCGCCGAGGGCGGCGGAGTTGAGCGCCACGTTGGCGGCGCCACCCGGACGCTCCTCGATGTGTTCGACCTTGACCACGGGGACCGGCGCCTCGGGGGAGATCCGGCCGGTAGGGCCATGCCAGTAGCGATCCAACATGACATCGCCAACGACCAGGATGCGGGCTTTTTCAAACTCGGGCAGGGTGATTTTCATCTGTATCGGCTCTCAAAACCTGAAAAATTCAGCGGCCGATTTTATCACACTCTTTTCCGGGGCGTGAAAAAAGCACGGCCCTGCCCCCTGATGCCCCCTCTGACCAGATGACGGCGATTCGCGCCCGCCCCCGCTTTTCG
Organism: Aeromonas sp. QDB18; assembly: GCF_027705325.1. Taxonomy (NCBI): domain Bacteria; kingdom Pseudomonadati; phylum Pseudomonadota; class Gammaproteobacteria; order Aeromonadales; family Aeromonadaceae; genus Aeromonas; species Aeromonas sp. QDB18. The sequence goes on along the minus strand of NZ_JAPDBQ010000237.1, from coordinate 1,193 downwards.
GATAGAATCCTCCACATGCGAGTGACCGCATCCGCGCCGGGCCACCCCACACAGGCCCCCCGGTTCGGTCGGACTCCCCCCTTTGCCTTTGCGAACAAGAGACTCTTCATGGCCCAAGAACACGCTCCCCGCCTCGAACCCCGTCTGTTCCATCCCCGTTACTGGGGGAGCTGGCTGGGCCTCTCCCTGCTCTGGCTGCTGGTGTTGCTGCCCTGGCGCAGTCAGATGTGGCTGGGCCGCCAGCTCGGCACCCTGGCCCGCAAGCTGCTGAAATCCCGCGTCAAGATTGCCCGCCGCAACCTGGAGCTGGCGATGCCCGAGCTCAGCCGGGATGAGCGCGAAGCCCTCCTGGTGCAGAACTTCGAGAGCGTGGGTTGCGCCATCTTCGAGGTGGGCATGGCCTGGTTCTGGCCAGACTGGCGGATGCGCCGCCTGATGAAGGTGGAAGGGGAAGAGCACGTCATCAACGCCATGGAGAAGGGCCAGGGGATGCTGCTGCTCTCCTGCCACTTCCTGACGCTGGAGCTCAATGCCCGCTGCTTCGGCCTGGTGCGCCCCGGGGTCGGTGTCTATCGCCCCAACACCAATCCGGTGCTGGAGTACGCCCAGTACCACGGTCGCTGCGCCTCCAACAAATACCTAGTGGACCGGATGGACGTGAAGGGGATGATCAAGGCGCTGCGCAACGGTGACGCCCTCTGGTATGCACCGGATCACGACTACGGCAGCCATGCCAGCGTCTTCGTGCCCTACTTCGCGGTGGTGCAGGCCGCCACCATCACGGGGACCGCCACCCTGGCCCGGGTGAAGAACACCGTCACCCTGCCCTGCTACAACATCCGCACCAAAGAGGGCTACACCCTGCATATAGGGGCGCCGCTGGAAGGCTACCCGAGCGGCGACGATCTGGCCGACGCCAGCCGCGCCAATCGCGAGATTGAAGCCGCCGTGCGCAAGGCACCGGAGCAGTACATGTGGCTGCACCGCCGCTTCAAGACCCGCCCCAATCCGGACGATCCCGGCTACTACTGATGCCCTCCCGCCCCGTCGACCGGGCAAGTCCAGACGACAGGACAGGATGGCACCGCGCCCCATGAAAAAGCCCTCGCACTGCGAGCAATGCTGTTCACTTAAGAGAATTTGAGTTCCAGTCCACGTAGTATCAGGGCTAAAAAATGAGGGAGGCATGATGC
>NZ_JAPDBQ010000236.1:0-3141 GCF_027705325.1 Aeromonas sp. QDB18 | reverse complement strand
GGGCGTGCATCGAGAAGACAGATTATCCCATCCCGGCAGAACTGATGCCGTCAACCCCGTCCTGGTGAATAGATACTTAGTAATAAAGGTTTTACCCGTACCGGCATAACCGTTTAGCAAAAATACGTTTTGACTAGGATCTTTCAAAAAATCATTGACTTGTTTTACAATTTTTTCTTGACCAAGTGTTAGCGTCACGTCTTCAAAGCAGTCAAATATATCTATATTGCGGCGCGTCAGCTCCATATCCAAATCAAAACTTGAAGCCGATGAGATACTGGCGTGCTTAAACTCTTCTCGCTCTTCGCGCAGTTGATAACAGGGCATCGCAGACTGCGTTGCCACTAACTCTTTCTGCTTCTGCTCAAGTTCTATCTCGAGTAATGCTTGTTCTTTCTTAACATTCGAGATCGCGTCGTTTTTTGCAGTGAGTTCAGCCAACAATGCCGTTGTCTTTTGTTCAAATGTTTCTTGATTCGCGGCGAGCAACGCCTTTAGCTCAGACTCACGCGTTAACAGTTCTGCACGCTGAAGAGATAATTCCGCCTGCATACAAGATGCGATATCTACAGGTTCTGCCGGGTTGATAAACTCTGGTGGAGAAATGGTATGGTTTAGAATTGTCTGTGCATACCAACGCGCGACAAGAAAAGCCTCTTTAATCAACCAAAATGTTTCATTGATAGAAACATCTACCGTTCCAGTAATAGAATGAGCAGCCTTATTACCTTTATGGCGAATAACATCTAACTTAGCCCAAATACCGTGATCACCAACAACGCGTTTAAACTCATATTCACGTAAACGATTATATAAATCATCACGAACTGGAGGTATTAAGGACAAGCGGCTATACACATCGCCAACGATGATTTCAACCAAACACCGAAGCTTCACCAAGGCCGCTTGTCTATCGGTATGACAGTACAATTCAGCACTGGCGCCAAGTTTAGCAAGTTCGGGTTTAACGTCTTCAAGGAAACTAAAATTACTCATCTCGCACCTAACTTTATCTCGATGGATAATACTTTACCGGCAACGTAATGCTCATAGCCTGAATGCCCAGCTTTTCGATAATGGCCTGTTCCAGGCTGGCTGCATTAATGTTGTTAACCATCCCAACTCAATCCTCCATCACAACATCCCTGTCATTAACCTGCGTCTGCTTCAGTGTCTTATTCAATCTCTGCAGTGGTGCCTTAAGCGCTTTCTCCAGCGCATTAACATGCTCAATCTGCCACTCAACCATCACAGGCCAATTGTTTTGTCGTACCCATCCACCACCATTTCAAACTGTAACCGGCTCGACTTTTTATCTTCCAGCCTCAACCACGCCAGCGGCGCCCCAAACGCAGCCTCAATAGGGCCCTTTTGTGCATAGAGTGCATGGAGTGCATCGAACATGGCCTTGTTCTCATCCCTGTCCTGGCGGTTCATCTCAAACAGCACCCTGATCATCTTTTTGCCAAAGATCATGGTATAGGGGCAACCAGTGATCCCCGACCCCGTATTCAGCCAGTGTTCCTTGCTCGGGCTGACATTCCTGAATAACGCAATCGGGCTGGCCTTCATCGCCTCCAGGGTCATTTCCCAAAACTCAAGGCGTAATTTATGCCGGTTTTGCATTTCGCTTCTGTGATTTTCTCTTCGGCTTCTTTGGCTCTGATGCCAATCATCAACTCATTGGCTTCCGGGGTCGGAATAACCTGCTCCACGTTCAAAAACAGCTGTTCGGCAAACGCAAACGGCGTCACCCTGAAACACTCCGGCATTTTAACCTCACTAAATGACCAGGTGCGGATCATGTCAGGCCAGATCGATCTTGATATTGTCAAACTCTTCGGTCTTGGTCTGAGCCTTCAAAAACATGAGCCTTCAAAAACATGAGCAAGTCCAGCATCGCATTGTCACCTATGGAGGGTGAGAACAAGTACCCTCCACAACAAAACTGAAAATTTTAGTCGATTTAATTCAAATGCTTACAAAGGCGTATTTTTGTACTTGGTGACTTATTCGCACCTTCCCTAAACATGTCCTACCCTGACTTTCGCTCGGCATCCGCCATCATCTTCTTATCCAGTTTATCAATCCCTTTTAGCAGCATCCTGCCAATGAACCGGCTGGGACGCGACGCAAGCACTTTGTAGCCCATTTCAGCTGCACCCACAAGTGCACGGGCCGTTCCTTCAATTGCCACACCGGCACCTTCGAATGCAGCTTCGACAGGATCACCACCGTTTTCATATTGTTTCACGGCATGATTGATTCCCTGCAAGGTTGCAAAAAAACCTAGTCCACCGACACCGGACAGAATGGCATCGACCGCACCGTCACCTAAATCAACCACACTACCGCCCAGTGCTAAGTCAACTGCGTTGGTCAGTTCCTCATTGCTATAACCCGAATCAATCGCTCCAGTCTGATCTGCAACTTCCGAGGTAGCGATAACCGGAATGCCATCGTCAACACTATTGACATAACTTTCGCTGTCGGTAGCTTTTAACTGGAATGCAGTGCCATCGATAACAATATCAGTTCCAGGATGGTTGAAATGTTCAAAAAGAGCGCCGTCGGTATCGGCTGCAACCAACTGCTCAAAATAGGCACCTTTAGTCAGAGATACCAGACCAGCGAGGCTTTCAGTGGGCAGAAACAGGGTTTCCCACCAGATCTCGGCATCCGACATGCCATAAAAATTACCGTTAACGTCTCTCAAGGCGTCAAAAACATCTCCGGACCGGTCGAGATCAGACCAAACAGAAACAGGAACCGACATGGCAGAAAACAGCAATGCCTTCTTGAGTAAGTCATGCTCAATACCTTCGGTTCCGGCATGCGTTAGTATGTATTCGTCGGCCCTTCCCTTGGCTTCCACCACTCGTTTTACAGCCTTTGACTTTAGCGTAGAAAAATGACGATCCAGCTCCTGAAAATCATCTTTATGCCGCATAGTTATTTGGCTGTTAATGTGCGTCAGCCCATCCAATACTTTGTCCAGTTCCGAGAAGTCGGGACCGCCATCGTATTTGATCTTGTTCCACCAAGAAAAATGCTCATAAGCGGCTCATGTACAGAACCTTAAGCGGCAAGCGAATTAATAACACCGTCTAACGTGTTGTTTTGCTTGGATTTTCTCTGCCT
>NZ_JAPDBQ010000235.1:0-3171 GCF_027705325.1 Aeromonas sp. QDB18 | reverse complement strand
CGAGGGGGCGTCCCCGTCACCAGGGAAAAACAGGCGGTTCATGCCGGTTTTGGGCTGAAACCGGATCGGCTCACCGGAGGGGAGATTCGTCCTTCCAAACCGTCACAAACTTTCAGCCCCAATCCGGCCAGAACAGACCTGGATGAGGGGGCGTTTGCCGACCTGACTGGCCGGAACGGGACGAGATCGCCGTTTTCCCAGGTGAAATCGGCAATTGAACATAAAAGGCGTTATGCGCACAGATAATCTGGAGTCTGTTGTGCACTTTTAGACATCATGGCGTCAGCCCACATCAGTATGATGTGGGCTGATTTTAGTGCAGGGGTTACTTGTTCGTATTTGCGGTCGGTATGGCCGTTAGGGATACCACTCTTCTGCGAAAGTCGTCGTATTCCTCGCCAGTTCTACTTGAAAGTGCCGCCAAGGAATAGAATCTATCTGTCGATGGAGATTCGCTATATGCTTTATCCATATCCAATCGACCTACATTAACAACCGTCCAGCATTCTGTAAAACCTCGTTGCCGGGCTTTTTGATGGCTTTTTTCAGCCTCACCAATACGGTTATGTATATTAGATACATCGGTGCCGCTCTTTACTTCAATTGCGACAACGTTACGGTAATGTCCGGGATCCATCTCTTCTTGGATGATGATGTCTGGATCTGGGGCAAAGCCGATCAAAAATGGGCGGCCAGTGGCGCTGTTTACCTTAATTGATCTGTCTATTACCTCTGCCGAATGTGCAACAATTTCTCTAATAATCTCGAATACTTCCTCTATGCCTCTGGTTCCGCGTACGTTATTCGCTCCACCTCTAAGTTGCGGACCAACGGTCAGTAGGGTTAGGTCATCCAGTAACTCCCGGCTGACGCGCAGCGGGCCGACACCATCCAAGAGTGCAGATGCCGTTTCGCAGAAAGCTTGGCATAGCGTAGGTAGGTCCTCTGCGGCGGTTTTGCTGATTTTCCCTTTTTCTTCCATGCCTTTGAAGTGGCCGACACCAAACCCTTTATCGCTACCGTAAAACTCTTTCTGGCTATAACCCATAAGTAGGCGGTAATAACCGATAAGGTAGGGTTTTTTTTCCAGCAATGAGGGGACTGCAAACAGCAGCTCTGCCCTTAAACCAAACTGTGCCAGAGTCGCTAAGTCTTTTCTCGGGACGTACTGGGAAAGCTGTTTGTCCAGCTCAACGATATCCATATCTCGCACTGTTTCTAGCAAGGAGTTTTGCAGGTAAATATCTCTGAATCGCTTCAGAGCAAAGGCGAAGTCTATTTGAAGTTCCGGCGGAGGGAGCTGGATCTTTTTAGTTTTCGTCATGCAGCATCGATCCTTATTACATTGCTGTTTTGCCCTTGCAGGCGATCTGCTGCTAAGGCTACATATTCGGGGTTAAGTTCTACACCCACGTACTGTCGATTTTCTTCCTGACAAACGAGGCCCACGGTTCCTGAACCAAAAAACGGATCCAGAACGTAGTCTCCGGGTTCGGTTGATGCTTGGATGCAAGGCCGTATAAGGTCTGGCGGGAAGGTCGCAAAGTGGGAGCCAGCAAACGGCTTAGTGTTCACATGCCAAACTGAGCGGCGATTACGTAGACTGCCGTTTTCAGTTGGTTCTCGTACAGATTGCCAGTCATAGAAATACTTTTCAGACTTGGTGAACATGAAGAGGAATTCATGTGATCGGGCAGGTCGATCTTTCACGCTTTCTGGCATTGCGTTTGGCTTGTGCCATACGATGTCACTGCGTAGATACCAACCATCAGACTGCAAGGCGAATGCTAGGCGCCATGGTATGCCTATCAGGTCTTTAGGTTTTAGACCTTCAGGTGTGTCCGGGCGAACAGACATAGCTCGTGCTGGATTCTTTTTGTCTGGTGCTCTATAGCCGCGATTGCCGCTGGTGTAGCCGTCACCGATGTTAAGCCAGAGTGTGCCATCATCAGTTAAAACTCGCTTTACCTCTGCAAAAACGGCCACCAATCTGATCAAGAATTGAGACATTGTGCCTTCAAGGCCGATTTGCTCATCAATACCATAGTCACGCAGTCCCCAATAGGGAGGTGAAGTTACAACACAGCGGACGGAGTTAGAGGGTAAACGGCGTAACACAGTAAGTGCATCACCTTCAAAAATGGTTGAACCGCGCAGTATCAGTGGTTCAGGACGTTGTATCCGCTCTACGCAAGATGGTGGAGTTGTGTTGGTTTTTTGCATGTTGTGTCCTTTCAACCCGATGTCGAGCTGTATTCTTGGCGGCATGAAAGCACTTTATGTGCTGCTAATGCCACAATTCATATGGAAAATTTGACGATCCATCGGGATCCAGCGTAACGTGTCCGCCAGAAACGAAAAAACCGCCCTGGCAGGCGGTTTGTTCGAAGGTGATGCGGAGTTGACGCTCCTCTCACCCGGTAACGGCTCCGTAAGAGGGAAGCAGCTACCTAAAGTCCCAACAAGTTTAGCGGCTACATGCCGTATCTTTCAAGCTAATTCCCTCTATACGCCCGTTACCGAAGGCCACCACCTTTGGCGCTTTGTCGTACCCGCACGGATTGGAAGCATGAGTTTGTTGCCGTGTGTGGGTGTGGTTGGTCGGGCAGAACGGGGAAATCTCACATACTGCCCAGCGTGCGATCGCGCATCACAGCCTCTCTGGGCTCGCAATCCAGAGGCATTTGCCAGTAGAGCGTAACGGGGAACCAACCACGGCCAGCTCTTTAAACACGGCGCGGTAGTCCGGCCCATAGGTGGGGACTGAAGCAGATGCAGCAGGACGGGATGTGTCTCTGGAGCGCGTGAGAGGGAGTCGTCGCAAACGGCCTCGATAGTCCAGAGCAAGGCGAGCTTATCCAGCGTAACTACGTCATTTTTGACATAGCCAAGCAGGAGGGCTCTCCTATCTTGAAGCGCAGCGAAAGATAGGAGAGCCTGCTGACTGCGGAGGCCTTGCCGACATCCTTTTTCGCGGCCTCTGGCCGCCTTCTTTGAGCCCTAGATTTAATCATAGAGAGAGGCTTGGCGAGGTGGGTAACTGCGCCCGTCCGTCCATCAGGGGCTTGTCCCCTGTGGGCGGCAGCAGTTATCCAATTGGGTTTGTGTCAACTTGAAGAACGGTCATGCCCATTATGGCTATCTGCTTGCCACCCCTGTGGCACGAACCAG
>NZ_JAPDBQ010000234.1:0-3231 GCF_027705325.1 Aeromonas sp. QDB18 | reverse complement strand
TGGTGTGTTTGGCGACAACCAGTTTACCAGCACTCTGTCTGTCAACTTCCACTTTCCCAGGATCCCGCGAAGAACCAAAAAAAATCGGGGCCGGCGATGACCGGCCCCGGGGATGGCACGAGAGCGTCAGGACGAGTAGTCGTAACAGCGTTTGAGCTCGCCGAAGTCATAGAAGAAGCTGCCCACCGCAATGGGGGCGCAACCTGCCTTGAAGGCGAGCTCCTTCTCGTTGTAAAGCATCTTCACCAGCACCCGGCCGGCCTCGTTGCGGTAGACATCCCACTGGATGTTGGCCGCATAGGGAGAGACCCAGCCGCCACGCCATTCGTTGTTTTCCTGGCTCATCAACACGCCGGGCTGGGCGCTCTGGCGGCTCCCTGCCAGCTTCATCAGGGCCGCCAGCGGGATCAGGGTCTCCGCATGGGCAAAGCGCAGCTTGGCGACATGCTCGCCCGCCTCTTCCACCACCTGGGTCTGTACCTCGTTGAAGAGGCCGTCAAGCAGGGGCTGGGCCACGGCGTAGGTGGCGCTCTGGCTGGCAAGACTCGGTCCTTTCTCGTAGAAGTCCTCGGCATCGGAAAGGTAGGAGAACCAGGCAGACTCCTCTGGCGTGATGAACTGCTCGAGATCCCAGGACCCGCCTTGTGCCTGCGCCTCCCGGATCATCCCCGGGCCGATGATGAAGAGGTTGTAGAGCATGAGGGCGGCGTCCACCTCGTCGCGCACATGGGTCTTGCCGCCGTCTTCCGGGTTCACCGCCACATAATCCACCCCGGCGGCCAGCTCGTCGACGAAGGCCTTGCTGTAGAGACGCTCGAGCATCTCGCGGGCCATCACCCGGGTCCTGGGCAGGGCCTTGAGCGCATCGAGGGCCTCGGTCAGCTCGGGAGCGGGAGCCACCCCGTTGTCTTCGTCCCCGACAAAGGCCTGATAGGCCTGGAAGGTGGGCAGATACCGGGTGTACTCCCCCTGCGGCTCGGTCTTGTGGAAGTAGAGCTCGAACTTGTTGCGCAGCCCCTTGTCGATCTCGGAAGGGTTCTCCTGGCTGACGTAACAGTCGGGGCTGTCCGTCACCAGAGAGACCCGTTTGGCCAGGCTCTGCATGAAGAAGTAGGCGCTTTCGTTGGCGCGATCCTTGCCCGATGTCTCGACCTTGAGGCAGAGGGGAGTCGATTCAGTGGTCAGCAGGGTGGGCAGCCGTTCGGCGAGCCGGGTCGCCAGGTTGGCGTGCTCCTCCTTGCCGAGCGCACTCAGCAGGCCATAGCCGAGGGTCTGGTTGGCGGCCGTGACGGCGTCCACCTTGGCGCCGAGCCGTTGGCCCAGCTCGGTCAAGGCCCCCTGTCTCGCGGCCTCCTCCCACACCAGCTTGGTCAGCACATCGTATTTGGGGCTGGACAGCGAGCGGGAGCCATGGCGTGCCACCAGTTCAGTGAAGACGGGACTAAAGCCTTCAGGGGCCACCTCATAGCTGTTCATTGCCTGACGGGCGGCATAGACCGCCTTGGTGCTGTATTGATAGTCGCCGACGGCAGGCGAGGAGGAGTCGTTGCCCGAATGGCAGCCGCTCAGCAGGGTGGCCGCCACGCAGGCGGCAAGGGAAGAGACGCGAAACATAGTCATCCTTGAACCAGTGTGAAAATGAAGCCGCACAGTACGCACCGGATGTGACAATCCGGTGTCAGGTCTGGGACATGCACCTCTCTCCTGAAGGGTGACTCCCCTCCAACCGGCCTGCTTCCTCCCCACAAAACATCATTCATATTTTTTGAACGTGTAGGCCAGTTTATCTCGCTAACAATGACCGGGTGAGGCGCTTAATATTCACACATCGCTTAGGCAGGAGCGCCAAGCCGCAAAACAACTGGTCGTTCATGGCAGTCCCCCATACATATGGGCGACAAACATCCGTGACAAAACAACACACCATTTGAATGACCTCTTGCAAGGATGCATTGATGCAGGCCTGTCAGGCCTTGCCAATGACATAAAAACCAAGAGAGTGAATGAACATGAAAAACGTGATCAAGATGCTGGCCGTTGCAGGCCTGATGAGTGCCGGTGTTGCCCAGGCTTCCGTCCCCGCCGACTTCAATGCCACCCCGGGTGTGCTGTTCGTGAACTGGCATGCTGGCGCCGCCATGGCCGGCAAGGCCAACCCCATGCTGGAGGTGCGCGATGAATCCGGTGATCTGGTGGCCTCCGTCCACGCCAACCTGATGGGTACCCAACAGGTACAGATCCCGAGCCGCGCCCAGGGCAACCTGACCGTCAGCCTCGGCGATCAGAGCAGCGATTACCGCATCCCGTTCGGCATCGGCAGCGGCAATCCCCGCTGATCAACGCAGACGACTTCCCTCCCGGGTCTGGCAAAGACACGCCGACCAGGCGAGAGATCAACGACAAGGGCGCCATCAAGGCGCCCTTGTCGTCGTTGCCGTCGGCACGCACGGCTACTGGGTGAAGACGGGACCGAAGCCGGATCCCCACAGGATGGCCGTGGCAGCCAGCACGCAGACCAGCAGCACCAGGCCGACCGTCACCACTGAGCTGGCGTAGATGAATCCCTGCTCCTTGGTGATGTGCATCAGGATGGGTACGCCGATATAGAGCAGGTAGACGGAATAGGTCAGCCCGACCAAACCGATGAGCATCACGAACCAGAGATGCGGGAAGAAAGCGGAGAAGCCCACCATGAAGAGTGGCGTGGAGGTGTAGGCCGCCAGCTCCAGCGAGGTCGTGTAGCTGGGATCCGAGCCGAAGGTATGCCCCATCCAGTGCACCAGATAGGAGAGTGCCAGCACGCCGATGATAAGGGTCACGTACATGGCGACCGACAGCTTGAATGCGCTGTTGGCGGTCAGGGTGATGGGATCGCCGACCCCGATGCTCCAGCCGATGTGAACGGCGGAATAGTAGGCGCAGATGGGAGGGATAAGGGCCACGAGCAGGATGTGGGTCAGACTGTTTCTGAAGCTGTCGTGCCGCTCGTCTATGGTATGCCATTCGGTGTGGGGATGGGCATACAATCCCCATAAGTGATTCAATATCATAGCGTTATTCCTTCTCTACATCGGTGGTTGGCGGATCGATACCGGGCTTTCTCCTCTGATTGCGTCATGTCCGGGCGCTGGTGGCTCCATCGCTTGCCATGGCACATGTACAGGACCTTAAGCGTTGAGTCCCTTTAAAACTCCTTCCAAGGTCCTGTTCTGTATCGATTTTCTCTGCTTG
>NZ_JAPDBQ010000233.1:0-3232 GCF_027705325.1 Aeromonas sp. QDB18 | reverse complement strand
AGAGTATAAGATCACACCCAGATCGGTCGGTCAAATCCTCTTAACATTGCTTCAAAACGTTCACGATCTCGCCCTGGTCTGCGATCAGGGCCGCTCGCCCCGGTCGCTGTGACGGTGGCAAGCGTGGAATCACGGGCTATCACACCGGCGCTGTTCGGCATCGGCACGGTGGAGGCGCGCTACACCTACAAGATCGGGCCGACGTTTGCCGGGCGCGTCAAACGCCTGGAGGTGCATGTAGGCGACCAGGTCAAGGCCGGACAGGTGCTCGGCGAGATGGAGCCGGTCGACCTCGATGATCGGGTGCGCTCACAGGAGTCGGCATTCAAGCGTGCGGAAGCGGCTTTGCGCGAGGCAGAAGCCCGGCAAGCCTACGCGCAAACCCAAGCGCGCCGCTACGAGCAATTGTTAGCGGTGCGCTTTATCAGCGAGGAAATCGTCACCACCAAGCAGCAGGAACTGCAGATCGCCGATGCCGCCCTATCCGCAGCTCGGGAAGATATTGCCCGGGCACGCTCCGACCTCGAAGGACTCGTCGCGCAGCGGAGTAATCTGCGCCTGATCGCGCCGGTCGACGGTGTAGTCGCCGTGCGCGATGCCGATCCCGGCACGACCATCGTCGCGGGCGAGGCCGTGGTGGAAGTAATCGACCCCAAGAGTTTGTGGATCAATGTGCGCTTCGACCAGATCAGCGCATCGGGGCTGGCTGGGGGGTTGCCGGCTCACATCGTCCTGCGTTCGCGTGGTGGCCAGACCTTGAAAGGTCGCGTGCTGCGGGTGGAACCCAAGGCCGACGCGGTAACCGAGGAAACGCTTGCCAAGGTGACATTCGATAACAAACCAGAACCTTTGCCACCGGTGGGTGAACTGGCCGAAGTCACGGTTGACTTGCCGGCGCTCCCGGCCGCTCCACTGATCCCCAACGCTGCCGTCCAGCGTGAGGGCAACAAAATTGGTGTCTGGCAAATCGTGGATGGTGATCTGCATTTCTCCCCGGTCAAGCTCGGTGCTTCTGACCTCAATGGTTACGTGCAGGTGCGCGAAGGGCTCAAGAATGGGGACCAGATTGTGACCTATAGCGAAAAGGCACTGACGGCGCGCAGCCGCATCCATGTGGTCGACCATATCCCAGGAGTGTCACGATGATCAGCCTTGCCGGCCGCGACATTCTCCATGCCTGGGGAAAGTTCGTCTTCACTGGCATCGGGCTGGGTCTGCTGATCGGCGTCACCCTGGTCATGGCCGGGGTGTACCGGGGCATGGTGGACGACGGCAAGGCGCTGCTCGACAACAGTGGCGCCGACCTTTGGGTGGTGCAAAAGGATACTCTGGGTCCTTATGCGGAGTCGTCAAGCCTCAACGATGACGTGTATCGCGCCATCCTCGCCATGCCGGGAGTCGCCCAGGCAGCGAACGTGACCTACCTGACCATGCAGGTACGCAAGGGCGAGAGTGATGTACGCACCATGGTGGTCGGCATCGCGCCCGGCGCGTTGGGGGCTACACCCGGATGGCCTCCTTATCTCGTCGCTGGACGCCAGATCACGCGCGGTCACTACGAGGCTGTGGCCGACATCGCCACCGGCTTCAAACTGGGAGATCGTCTTGCCATTCGCCGAAATCATTACACCGTCGTGGGTCTGACACGGCGCATGGTGTCGTCCAGCGGCGACCCGATGGTATTCATTCCGCTTAAGGATGCCCAAGAGGCTCAGTTCCTCAAGGACAACGACGCCATTTGGCAAAGCCGGCGTCGCACCGAAGCCAACCCGGCCTTCAATCGACCCGGTGTTCCAGGTTTGCTGGATGCCGTGATTGCTTCACAGAGCAGCAACGCGTTCGTCAATGCCGTACTGGTCACACTGAAACCTGGCCATGCGCCGAACGAGGTTGCCGAATCCATCCGGCGCTGGAAGCGTTTGACGGTCTACACCCGGGCACAGATGGAAGACATCCTCGTCGGCAAGTTGATCGCCACCTCGGCCAAGCAGATCGGCATGTTCTTAGTGATTCTGGCCATCGTTAGCGCGGCCATCGTTGCCTTCATCATCTATTCGCTGACGATGGACAAAATCCGCGAGATCGCGGTGTTGAAGCTGATCGGCACACGCAACCGAACCATCGCCGCGATGATCATGCAGCAGGCGATCGCCCTGGGCGTGATTGGTTTCGTGGTCGGCAAGATCACAGCCACTTTCTCAGCGCCGCTGTTTCCCAAGTACGTACTGCTGATGCCGTTCGACTCCATCGCCGGTTTTTTCGCCGTGCTCGTGATCTGCGTTCTAGCCAGCATCGTCGCCATTCGCATGGCACTCAAGGTCGATCCGGCCGAAGCCATTGGAGGTTGAGATGAGTGGTAAAGGCATCCACATCGAAAGTTTGAGCAAGCGGTATGGCGATGGTGACACCGCTGTCTTTGCCTTGAAAGACGTGAATATGCATGTTGCGCCAGGTGAAGTGGTGGGGCTGATCGGCCCTTCCGGGTCCGGCAAGAGCACGCTGCTCAAATGTCTGGGTGCGGTGATCGAACCGACCGCTGGTCGCATGACGCTGGGCGATGAAGTGATCTACGACGATGGCTGGAAAGTCCGCGACTTGCGCGCCTTGCGGCGCGACAAGATCGGTTTCGTTTTCCAAGCACCATACCTGATTCCGTTTCTCGATGTCACCGACAACGTGGCGCTGTTGCCGATGCTTGCAGGCGTCGCGAATGGAGAGTCGCGCGCGAAGGCACTGGAATTGCTCACGGCGCTTGATGTGCAACACCGAGCTCGCGCAATGCCCTCGCAACTCTCCGGTGGCGAGCAGCAACGGGTTGCCATCGCGCGCGGATTGGTCAATCGCCCGCCAGTGATCCTGGCCGATGAACCCACTGCGCCGCTGGATTCCGAGCGCGCCATGGCTGTAATCCGCATCCTCAACGACATGGCCCGCAAGTTCGAGACCGCCATCATCGTCGTCACCCATGACGAAAAGATCATCCCGACCTTCAAGCGCATCTACCACATCCGCGACGGTGTAACCCATGAGGAAGCTGGCGAAGGGCGGGAGTTCGAATGAGAGAACGATTGAATTACAGGAGAATTTCATGACCCACCGCAAACACAGCCACGCATTTGGAACTATCACCCTGACCGTTACGGCCTGCCTGCTTCTTTGACATCCTCCCCCACCTTAGCGCTTCGCGTCACAGGAGGGGGATTCCCATTACTGGGTGATAGCTGCTCGCGCA
>NZ_JAPDBQ010000232.1:0-3317 GCF_027705325.1 Aeromonas sp. QDB18 | reverse complement strand
TGTGTTTGGAGACAGCCAGTTTACCAGCACCCTGTCTGTCAACTTCCACTTCCCCAAGATCCCGCGAAGAACCTTATTTTTGCGCAGGAAACAAGCGGCTCATGTGGCAGGAGAGAAGTGTGCGCTGGTTCACGGGCGCGTGCGAAAAGAGCAAGGGGAGGGAGATCGGTGATGAGGGGCGGGACAGGGGATGACAGGGGGCATGCAAGAGCCTGACGGGCGGCGGACATTAAAAAAGCCAGTCGGTGAGACCGACTGGCTTTGAGGGGGAGTAGCGTGATTATTCCACCAGGCTGGCCCAGAGGTCGTACTCGTCCGCTTCGTCGATGCGGACCTTGACCATGTCGCCGGGCTTGAGGCCGGTTTCACCGTTCAGGTAGACCAGTCCGTCGATCTCGGGGGCATCGGCGGCGGAGCGGCCGGTGGCACCTTCTTCGTCCACCTCGTCGATCAGCACCAGCATCTCTTTGCCCACTTTACGGGCCAGCTTGCGGATGGAGACCTGCTGTTGCAGTTCCATGAAGCGCTGGAAGCGTTCTTCCTGCACCTCGGCCGGCACCGGATCCGGCAGTTCGTTGGCCTTGGCCCCCTCGACCGGGCTGTATTTGAAGCAGCCAACCCTGTCCAGTTCCGCCTTGTCGATGAAGTCCAGCAGCATCTGGAACTCTTCTTCGGTCTCGCCGGGGAAGCCGACGATGAAGGTGGAGCGCAGGGTGATCTCGGGGCAGATCTCGCGCCACTTCTGGATCCGCTCCAGGGTGCGCTCGACGGAGCCGGGGCGCTTCATCAATTTGAGGATGCGCGGGCTGGCGTGCTGCAGCGGGATGTCGAGGTAGGGGAGGATTTTGCCGTCGCGCATCAGGGGGATGACGTCATCCACGTGCGGGTACGGGTAGACGTAGTGCAGGCGCACCCACATACCGAGCTTGGCTAGCTCTTCGCACAGGGCCACCATGCTGGTCTTGACCGGCATGCCGTCGTAGAAACCGGTGCGGTGCTTGACGTCCACGCCGTAGGCGGAGGTGTCCTGGGAGATCACCAGGATCTCCTTCACGCCAGCCTCTTTCAGGCGCTTGGCTTCGGCCAGCACTTCGCCGATGGGACGGCTCACCAGATCCCCGCGCATGGAGGGAATGATGCAGAAGGTGCAGCGGTGGTTGCAGCCTTCGGAGATCTTGAGATAGGCGTAGTGGCGCGGGGTCAGCTTGACACCGTGGGCCGGCACCAGGCTGGTGAAGGGGTTGTGGGTGGGTTTTTCCACGTATTTGTGGACGTGGCCCAGCACCTCTTCATAGGCGTGGGGACCGGTTATTTCGAGCACCTTGGGGTGGATCTCGCGGATCTGGTTCTCTTTGGCACCCAGGCAGCCGGTGACGATCACCTTGCCGTTCTCGGCCAGGGCCTCACCGATGGCTTCCAGGGACTCTTGCACCGCGCTGTCGATGAAGCCGCAGGTGTTGACCACCACCAGCTCCGCATCGTCATAGCTGGGCACCACGTCGTACCCTTCGGTACGCAGCTGGGTCAGGATGCGTTCGGAATCGACCAGGTTTTTGGGGCATCCCAAGCTCACAAAACCAATCCTTGGGTGGTGAGACCTAATAATGCTGGAAGTTGCTTGTTGGACAGGTTGGTTGTCCAATGGCTGAGCCGGCGTGGTTGCAGGCGTCAGGCTCTCTGAGCTGGGGTCAAAACGGTTGACAGTCATAGGGTGTCGCTGGTCACTGATGCAAAAAAAGATGGCGGATTATACCTGATGAGCAGGAAAGAGGAAGAAGTGATGTGTGCATTTTTTAACCTGTAATATTAGATTTCAATGTTCGATATTTTGTGTCTTTTCCTATGAGGTGAAGACGATGCGATCATCAACGACAGGGGCCTCGGTTACGAGTTCTGCCTCGCAGTCCTCAAGCCATCTACGGCCGCCAGCATGTGCGGGAGACCTACACTAAGGAAAGTGCGAACAAGTATCCCACGAACAAAAAATGAAAATTTTAGTCATTTAATATCAATGGGTTACCAGTAAATGCTCTCGTGCCATATGACTTATTCGCACCTTCCCTAATTTTACCCGTTGACGGGTTCATACAAGGATCAAGAAGATGACAGAGAAGCGCAATATTGCACAGAATCTGGCCGAAGACGAAGTGCTGCAGTGGGTGACCTTCCAGTTGGAAAACGAGACCTATGGCATCAACGTGATGCAGGTTCAGGAAGTGTTGCGCTACACCGAGATCGCTCCGGTCCCGGGTGCACCTGACTACGTGCTGGGCATCATCAACCTGCATGGCAACGTGGTGACCGTCATCGATACCCGCTCCCGTTTCGGCCTGCCGGCCGGGGACGTGAGCGAGAACTCCCGCATCGTCATCATCGAGGCGGAGAAGCAGGTGATCGGCATCATGGTGGACAGCGTGGCCGAGGTGGTCTATCTGCGCTCCTCCGAGATCGATGCCGCCCCGGCGGTAGGCACCGAGGAGAGCGCCAAGTTCATCCAGGGCGTCAGCAACCGTGACGGCCAACTGCTGATCCTGGTGGATCTCAACAAGCTGCTCTCCGACGAAGAGTGGGAAGACATTGGTTCCCTGTAACAGGGACGGGAACGTGCGGACGGGGGCGATGGCACCTGTCCGCCTCCCTGTGACGGATAAGGTGATGGTTTGATGATTGAATTTGCAGCCTTGGGGTTGTCCTTGCTCGCACTGGTGCTGGCCCTTTACGGGATCCTGGGGCACCGTCGTCGCCAGCGAGAGTCCGAGGCCAGGGTGGAAGCGCTGCAGGGGCAGCTCGAGAGTCTGCGCAAGCAGATGATGGAGTTGCACACGGGCGCCATCGGCATGGGCCAGCGTCTGCAAGCCGCAGAAGGGGCCATGCAGAAGATCCACGACAGCCAGCAGGAGCTGACGTTGCAGGATCCGGAGCGCCGCCTCTACAGCCGCGCCGCCAAGATGGTGGAGCTTGGTGCCGATCTGGACGAGGTGATGAGCGAGTGCGAGTTGCCCCAGGCGGAAGCGGAGCTGCTTATTTCCTTGCGAAAGGGACGCAGCTGACGGATGTGTCGCGGGGAGGCCGGTGCCTCCCCGCTTTCTGTTCGGCCCGTGGCCACTTCTTTCTCGATGCCGGGACGGTGATAATCCTTTGGCATGGCGTTGTTGCCCAAATCGATGCAGCTTGAATGGAACTAACTGAGGACTTGGTGATCTGATCACCACCATCTCCTTCAAGTCTGCATCATGAGCACGTCGCTTCACCCCATCACCAACTGGCCTACATACAACAAATCTTTGATTAACCGTGGTTCACTCACCTTCTGGGTT
>NZ_JAPDBQ010000231.1:0-3323 GCF_027705325.1 Aeromonas sp. QDB18 | reverse complement strand
AAGCCAAACCACAGAAGTATGCGACGAGAAAACCTAGTAAAAACAATGCCAGTCAGGCTTAACTGACTGGCATTAGGAATATATCCCGCTTTTTTCATGTCATCGCGACTCGGCGTTAGTCGCAGGCAACCTGCATCACCTTGATGGCCAGGCCACCGCGGGAGGTCTCGCGGTACTTGGAGTCCATGTCCTTGCCGGTGATGTACATGGTCTCGATCACCTTGTCCAGCGACACACGCGGCTTGGAGGTGCGACGCAGGGCCATGCGGGAGGCGTTGACCGCCTTCATGGCGGCGATGGCATTGCGCTCGATGCAGGGCACCTGTACCTGGCCGGCCACCGGGTCGCAGGTCAGACCCAGGTTGTGTTCCATGCCGATCTCGGCGGCTTCACAGACATGCTCGGGGCTGCCGCCCATCAGCTCGGTCAGGCCGGCGGCGGCCATGGAGCAGGAGACGCCCACTTCACCCTGGCAGCCCACTTCGGCGCCGGAGATGGATGCGTTCATCTTGTAGAGCATGCCGACGGCGGCAGCGGCCAGATAGAAGCGGGTGTACTCGTCGCGGCCCACCGGCTGGATGAACTTGTCGTAGTAGGCCAGCACGGCGGGGATGATGCCGGCGGCGCCGTTGGTCGGTGCGGTGACGACGCGGCCACCGGCGGCGTTCTCTTCACTCACCGCCAGGGCGAACATGTTGACCCAGTCCACGATGTTCATGGGATCGTTGGAGAGGTTCTCGTTGGTGGTCAGCTGGCGGTAGAGCGGGGCGGCGCGGCGCGGTACGCGCAGCGGGCCGGAGAGGACGCCCTCGGTGCGGCAGCCGCGCTCAATCCCTTCCCGCATGGTGGTCCAGATCTTGCCGAGCTTCTTGTAGATCTCTTCCGGGGTGTTGAAGCACTTCTCGTTTTCCATCATCAGGGCGGAGATGGAGAGACCACTCTGGCTGCAGTGGGCGATGAGCTCGGCGGCACTCTTGAAGGGATAGCTGACGGACATGTCGCCGCTGTCACCCTTGCCAAAGTTCTCTTCGTCGACGATGAAGCCACCGCCGATGGAGTAGTAGGTCTTGCTGTAGACGGCGTCATCTTCGATGAAGGCGGTCAGCCTCATGCCGTTTTCGTGCAGGGGCAGGGCCTCGTCATGGAAGATCATGGCGCCCTTGGGGAAGCTGACGGTGTGGCAGTGCAGGCCGATGGGCAGACGACCGGTCTGCTCCACGCGGGAGATGAATTCGGGGATGGCGTCGATGTCGACGTTCTCCGGCAGGTTGCCCGCCAGACCCATGATGATGGCGGTATCCGTGTGGTGGCCTTTGCCGGTCCAGGAGAGTGAGCCATAGACATCGACCTGGATCCGGGTGATGTCACGGATCTTGCCGCCAGCACGCAGTTCATCCACGAACTGTTTGGCTGCCTTCATGGGGCCGACAGTGTGGGAAGAGGAGGGGCCAACACCGATTTTGAAGATATCAAAAACGCTGATCATGTAACAATTACCTCAGGGTAGAAGGGGGCGCCATGCCCACTCGCAGAAAAGGGATCCATGGGACGGGTCTGTCGTCACAAAGGCCAGGGAACCGGATAACCACAGTGTAACGGTTCAATGCCTAAAAAAAGTTGAAACAGATCTATTTTTGTTGAATTCGTGGCGCGAGTATAAAATTTATTTTGATGGTTATCCATTTTGTTAAGCGCCAGACAAACGTTTTGCAAAAAAATACCCGGCGATGCCGGGTATTCGAGTGCCATATGCGGCTTTATCACAGAGGCTTAACACTCGGTGATGTTGACGGCAAGGCCGCCCCGGGCGGTCTCCTTGTACTTGGTCTTCATGTCGTTGCCGGTTTCCCACATGGTTCTGATCACCTTGTCCAGCGACACCTTGTGCTCGCCGGTGCCGCGCAGGGCGAGGCGGGCGGCATTGATCGCCTTGACCGCGCCCATGGCGTTGCGCTCGATGCAGGGCACCTGCACCAGGCCACCGACGGGATCGCAGGTCAGCCCGAGATTGTGCTCCATGCCGATCTCGGCGGCGTTCTCGACAATGGCGGGGCTGGCGCCCAGCAGCTCGGCCAGGGCACCAGCGGCCATGGAGCAGGCCACGCCGACCTCGCCCTGACAGCCCACCTCGGCCCCCGAGAGGGAGGCATTCTTCTTGTAGAGGATGCCGATGGCGGCGGCGGTGAGGAAGTACTGCATCAGCAGCTCGTCATCCACCTTGCGCACGAAGCGATCGTAATAGTGCAACACCGCGGGGATGATGCCGGCGGCACCGTTGGTCGGCGCCGTCACCACCCGGCCCCCGGCGGCGTTCTCCTCGTTGACGGCCAGCGCAAAGAGATCCACCCACTCCATCACCATCAGCGGATCCTTGTTGAAATTGGTCTCGCCACAGAGCTGGCGATAGAGGGCGGGAGCCCGGCGCTTGACCTTGAGACCGCCTGGCAGCACCCCCTCGCTCTTGCAGCCACGCTCCACACACCCCTGCATCGCCTGCCAGATCTTGCGAAGCCCGGCCTTGATCTCCGCTTCCGAGCGAAACACCTTCTCGTTGGCCAGCATCAGTCCCGAGATGGAGAGGCCGCTCTCCTGGCACTGGGCCAGCAGCTCGGCGCCGCTCTCGAAGGGATAGGGGATGGGGTGGGCGGCATCGAAGCGGGCCGCCTCTTCCCGGGCGTTGGCGAAGTGACTCTCCTCGATGATGAAACCGCCCCCGATGGAGTAGTAGGTCTGCTCGAACACAAGGGTGTCACCCTCATAGGCGCGCAGTGTCATGCCGTTGGAGTGGGCGGGAAGGGTTTTGCGCCGGTTGAAGAGGATGGCGCCGATGCGGGGAAATTCGCTGGGTTGCTCGCCGCCCAGGCAGAGGGTCTGGGTCTGCTCTACCTGGGCGAGGAAGGCGGGAATGGCCTCAATGTCCACGGATTCGGGTTCAAATCCGGCCAATCCCAGGATGATGGCCTTGCCGGTGCCGTGCCCCTTGCCGGTCTGGCCCAGTGAGCCGTAGCACTCGACGACGACGCGTCCGGTACGGGAGAGGAGTGCGTTCGCTTTGAGGGTCTGGATGAAGGCGCAGGCGGCCCGCATCGGTCCCACGGTATGGGAGGAGGAGGGGCCTATCCCGATGGAAAACATGTCGAAGACACTGATCATGACGTACTCCAATTATGGATTTCGTCTAAACATTGTAAATTTTTTGTAGTCGTTGAAAAGGGGGGAGATAGCGGGGTGTGATGGCGGTAGGGAATTGACATCCTCCCCCACCTTAGCGCTTCGCGTCACAGGAGGGGGATTCCCATTACTGGGTGATAGCTGCTCGCGCA
>NZ_JAPDBQ010000230.1:0-3465 GCF_027705325.1 Aeromonas sp. QDB18 | reverse complement strand
CATTTACTGGTAACCCATTGATATTAAATGACTAAAATTTTCATTTTTTGTTCTTGGGATACTTGTTCGCACTTTCCATAGGTAAAAGGGGGCGAGCGGCCACCAACTGGTGACCCACTTGCTGCCTGTTCGGGAGTGGTTGCCCGGCCTCTGGCCTGGCGGGGGATCAGTTGCCCGGGATCTCGTTGCAGTTGAGGGTGGGCTGACCGTAGCGCTCCAGCCTGGCGTCGCTCCCCTTGGTCCAGAGGGTGAGGTTTTGCCCCTCGTACCGGGCGCCGCTGGCGCTGGGGGTCTCATAGGCGAGCACCTGCTGCTGGTTGTTACCCTCGCTCAGGTTGATCATGGCGGCGGGCCGCTTGGCCTCGTTGTAGAAGTAGGTGGAGAGGGTGACGCTCTTGCCGCACTGGTAATCGACCGGCGTCGGTACTCTCAGCTGGCCCCTTTTATCTGCAACTCGGTGATCCGCAACTGGTAGCTCTCTTCCACGCACTGGCGCAGATCGCCCGCCTTCCAGCAGTCGTTGCGCCCCTTGATCCAGCCGCGCTGGATGGCACGCTCGCTCTTCTGCTGCTCGGGGGAGAACCCGGCAATCGCCTTGGGATAGAGGGCTGACAGCTCGTTATCCAGCGCAGCCAGTCCGGCATCCTTGCAGATAAGGGTTTCGGCGGCGCCTTTCGTCTTGGCGCACTCGAAGGACGGGGTGGCCGCCGCGGCCAGCAGAGGGGAAAACAGCAGGGTTCCAAGCAAAATCTTGTTCATCGACAGGGCTCCAACAGGGGGCGTGATGCCCCGTGATCAGAGCACACTTTACACCCGAAGTAGGCAGGTGCACCCCGTGTTTTTGGGTGCCGGGCGGCCCTGCATGGCAATCAGACACCGGCCAGCGCCAAGGTCTGGCGGCTGCGCCACAGCCGCTCGTGGAAGAAGAAGACGACGGTGTTGATGGCAGGTTCGATCAGTGCCATCACGCCGCCGGTGAGCAGCTCACCACTCAGCAGGTAGGCGACACCGAAGGCCACCGAGAAGTGGACCAGGGCGAAGCTGCTAGTCTTGGCCTGCAGGCTGTGGTGGGGCTTGAGCTTGTGCCAGCCAAGGTCGTGGAAGTAGAAGGCGACCGTGTTCACGGCGGGCTCGATGAGGGCGATCAGGCTGGCGGTGAGCAGTTCGCCGGTCAGCAGGTAAGCCACGGTGAAGGCGACACAAAAGTGCAGGATGGCGAAGCTGATGGTCTTTTTCATGGTGGTGTCTCCTCTGGCGATGAAGGCAGTATCACCCAGAACCCCATCAAATGAAAACCATTCTCATCTATTGGCGAAATAGAAAATGCCTATCGACCAGGAAGGCACCACCAGATAGGGAGTTGCCCGGGACCGCAACGGCGCTAGAGTGTGCCTTTTGCCATGAAAAAGGAGCTTTCATGACCATCAACTCCAACCTGTTTGTTCTCTTCATGCTGCTGCTGATGATCGTCGTCGGCGTGGTGGCCTGGCGACTGGCCCGGCGCAAGAGCCGCCACCCGGGGCTTGTCACCTTCCTGTGCGTGCTGCTCTGCCTGGTGCCGCCCTTTGCCCTGCTGGCGCTGCTCATTCTGGCGCTCTGGCGGGACATGCCCGCAGGCCCCGATGCCAGACAAGCCTAGTCCCCCTCAGCCGCCACTGCCGCAGTCATAGAAAAGCCCCTTGCGGGGCTTTTTTACTTGGAATGTCCCGCGCAGCAGGCGGCCGGTTGGAAGGGGCAAGATCGGGTGATGGCCCTACCTGCCGAGGCCAGCGATCCGAGCATGGGCTTCGCGCATTCCCTGTTCCGCCCCGTGGGGGTGCAGATCCATCCCCTCTGCGTAGACGAAGTCCACCGGGATGCCCATCAGGCCGAGCACGGACTCGAGGTAGGGGGTGACCGCATCTGTCGTCTGTCCCTGATGCACGCCGCCGCGGCTGCTGAACACCAGGGCGTTGACCCCCTCCACCAGCCCCATGGGGTAGGTGTCGGTGTAACGGAAAGTCACCCCGGCCCGTGCCACCAGATCGAACCAGTTCTTGAGGGGTGTCGGTACATTGAGGTTGTACATGGGGGCGCCGATCAGCAGCAGGTCGGCGGCCTTGAGTTCGGCAATCAGCCGATCCGACAGCGCCACCGCCTGCCGGATGGCCTCATTGGCCGGTTCAGCCCCGCGCAGGGCGTGAAACAACGGGCTGTCGAGGACGGGCAAGTCGAGGGCGGTCAGGTCACGCACCACCACCTGGTCCTGATGGCCCTGCTCCCGGCGTGTTTGCAGGAAGCGCTCCATCAACTGGTTGGTGCGGGATACGGGGCCGTTGAGGCTGGATTGCAGCAGCAGGATCTGGCTCATGAGGGAAACTCCATCTGAAACGTGTGAAGAATGAAGGGAGCTTACCAGTCATTTTTTTCCGCAGTGCTGATAGTATTTCGCCATATTGGTTCCAAAAGGTATGCAATAGATGGCAAACACGCTCAATGGCATCGATCTCTTCGCCACCGTGGTGGAGGCGGGCAGCTTCGCCCAGGCGGCGGAGCGGCTTCACCTCACCCGCTCGGCGGTGGGCAAGGGGGTGGCGCGGCTGGAGCTGCGTCTCGGCGTGCAACTGTTTCATCGCACCACCCGCAGCCAGAGCCTGACCGAGGAGGGGGCGCTCTTCTATCGCCACTGCCTGCGGGCGCTGGAGGAGGTACGTCTTGGGGAAGCGGCGCTGGCCACCAACAAGCTTACCCTCAACGGCAGATTGAAGGTCTCCATGCCGGTCCTGTTCGGCCAGCAGTGCGTGGCCCCCATTTTGCTGGCGCTGGCGAAGGCGCATCCCGGGCTGGCCCTGGAGCTGTCGTTCAGCGATCGCAAGGTGGATCTGGTGGAGGAGGGGATGGATCTGGTGATCCGCAACGCAGAGCCGCCGGACAGCCTGGATCTGGCGGCGCGCAGGCTCGGGGAGCACGGCATGACGCTTTGCGCCTCGCCCGCCTATCTGGCCGAGCGGGGGGAACCTGTGACCCTGGCTGAGCTACCGGATCATGAGTGCATTGCCTATCTGCGCCAGGGGCGGGTGCTGTCGTGGTGGTGGCAGGAGGCCGAGGCATGGCGCGAAGTCCAGCCCAGAGGGCGGTTGCAGATGGACGATCTCAACGCCATCACCCAGGCAGCCATCGCGGGCTTTGGTCTCGCCTGGCTGCCGACCTGGCTGGCGCGGCCTCACCTTGAGCGGGGCGAGCTGCGCGAGCTGCTGGCCCGATTGCCGGGTCGGCGCTATCCCATCAACGCCCTCTGGCCCCGTGGTCCGCATCTGCCCCTCAAGACCCGGCTCGCCATCGACTGGTTGGCGAGCCGCCTGCCCGAGCAGCTGGCCAGCGTGAACGTGCCGGGTCATCAGCCCCAATGAAAAAGGTTCATCGCGGCTTTCCGGGGAAGGCCGCCTTGATTTTCAGAAAAAAGTATTCTGAGTCCCTAAATCCATA
>NZ_JAPDBQ010000229.1:0-3473 GCF_027705325.1 Aeromonas sp. QDB18 | reverse complement strand
AACCAGCGGGGCTGACGCCCCGGCGAAATTCCCCTCCCACCTACGTCGGAGGGAGTCCCCTTTCGCATTTAAGATGGCAGCGCCAGCAGCAACCTGGGCCCCTCCCTCAACCTCAGCTACGAAGTGGATCTCTGGGGCAGACTGGCCGCGGCAAGGGATCAGGCGAGCTGGGAGGCACAAGCCAGCGAACAGGATCTGGCCGCCACCCGGTTGCTGCTCATCGGCAAGACCCTGGAGCAATACTGGCAACTGGCCTACCTCGGCTCGGCCATTACCCTTAGCACCCAGCAACTGGCCAATCTGGAGCGCATTGAACGCCTGACCCACGCCAAATACGAGGCGGGCGCCGTGACCCGACTCGATCTGGTACAGGCCAGCCAGCAGAAGGCGGGCAAGCAGGCGGAGCTCGCCACCCTCACCCAGCAACGGGCACAGGCGGGCAATGCTCTTCGCCTGCTGCTGGGCCGCAGCAGCGGGCCGCTCGCTGACGCTCCCGACGCCCTGATCATGGGCCCGATCCCGTCCCTGGCGGCCGGCATTCCCGCCGATGTGCTGGCCCGGCGGCCCGATGTGCGCGCCGCCGAACTCAGGCTGCGCAAGACCCTTGCGAGGGGAGACGAGATCCGCACCGGCTTTTATCCCACCCTGAGCCTGACCGGCGGTGCCAGCACCACCTCGGATACCCTGACCCAGGTGCTGCAAAATCCAGTCGGCACCCTGGGCGCCACGCTGGCGCTCCCTTTCCTCGAGTACAACAAGACCCGGCTCTCCATCGCCAGCGCCAACATCGACTACCAGATTGCCGAAACCGAGTTTCGCAAGCAGCTCTATACCGCGCTGCTGGAAGTGGAGGATGGCCTGGCCGCCCGTCAGCAAGGGGATCAGCGGCTGCGCTATCTGGAGCAGCAGAGGGCCTATGCCCGGGAGGCCGAAAGGCTCGCAAGCGCCGGTTTCCTGGCCGGAGCCACCGGGGTGCAACCCTGGCTGGATGAGCAGAACCGCCTGTGGGATGCCGAGCTCGCTCTGCTGGCACAGCAGCAGGCCCAGCTCAACAACATGGCAGGCATCTATCGGGCGCTGGGGGGAAGCGATCGAACCTGACCCAGGCAGAGAGTGTGGAATCGCGATGGACGTCCCGAGGAGGTCAATCGCGACCCATTCTGCCCACAAACCAATTGATAATAGTTTTCATTTCATCAAGAATGGGCGCCATCATCAGCCAGGAGTATGCCCATGTCTCAACCCGCCCCGGCCAATCGCCCCCGCCTGCTCACCGTCAAGCATGTTCAGGATGTGAGCCCACACCTGCGCCGAATCTGCCTGACCAGCCCCGAGCTTGTGGACTACCCCTTCAGCTGTGGCGGTGCTCATGTCAAGATCATGCTGCCCCGACCGGGTCAGCGCGAGATAGTGTTGCCCACCCCCACCGACAAGGGGCCTCGCTGGCTCGATCCCGCCCAGAAACCCGTCATTCGCACCTTCACCATACGCGCGTTTCGCCGGGAGGCGCTGGAGCTCGACATCGACTTCGCCCTGCACGGCGAGGCCGGCCCCGCCAGTCGTTTCGCCCTGCACGCCAAACCGGGTGACAGGCTCGCCATCTCGGGCCCGGGCGGTCCCGACCCCATGCTGCAAACGGTCGAGCACTATTACATGGCGGGGGATCTCACCGCCCTGCCCGCCATCAGCGCCATGGTGGAGGTGATGCCGGCCCATGCCCTCGGCCATATCGCCCTGCTGGTCCCCCATCAGGACGACGTGCAGGATCTGTCGCTGCCGGCCGGCGTCGACCTGCGCTGGTTCGTGGGCAATCCGGAGCAGGCCGCGACCCTGGTGGCGCATTTCACCGCCCAGCCTATGGTCGCCGAGGGGAGCTATTTCTGGTTTGGCGGGGAAGAGAGCTTGGTCGTGCCGCTGCGCCGCCACGTCAGACGCGCCCTGGATGCCGAGCGCCAGCGGGTCTACGCAGTCCCCTACTGGCGCAGCGGCAAGGATGAAGACGCCTACCATCAGGACAGGCACGCCGTGATGGACAGCTGATCCCCTCTTTATCTTGTCACTGGCGGGCTTCTTCCCTCGGGGAAGCGGCCTGCTTTTGCTGCGGTTCCCCCGCCATCGTTCTCTCTCCCCCCATCTTCGCCTGGCGATTTCATTGCACTTGCATTTGAGACAAACACCAAGATAATGACAATCATTCTCAACAACTGCGATAAGCCGTGAATCTGTCTGCTCCCAACAGGATGCCGCATACGGGTTCCCCATCGCACACATGCACAGCAAGGTAACTCCAGATGGCAGTTTTGAATTCGGTCATGCGCGCCTTCGCCATAGAGGCGCTACCCACCCCTGCCGAGCTGCTGGCGCAGCACCCCTGTCCGGCCGACATGGCCCGGCACATCGACAACCAGCGCCATCAGGCACGCCGGATCCTGGCAGGTGAAGACGATCGCCTGCTGGTCGTGATTGGCCCCTGCTCCATCCATGATCCCGTCGCGGCCCTGGACTATGCCGGACGGCTGGCACGACTCGCCACCGCCTATGAAGACAGCCTTAAGATAGTCATACGAGCCTATTTTGAAAAGCCGCGCACCACGGTGGGCTGGAAGGGGCTGGTCTTCGATCCGCACCTGGACGGCAGCAACGACATCAATCGGGGATTGCATCTGGCACGCCAGGTGCTGCTCGACATCAATGGACTGGGGCTCGCCACCGCCACCGAATTCCTCGACACCACCAGCTTTCTCTATCTCGCCGATCTCGTCAGCTGGGGCGCCATCGGGGCACGCACCACGGAGTCTCAGGTCCACCGGCAATTGGCCTCCGCACTGCCCTGCCCCGTGGGATTCAAGAACGGTACGGACGGCAATATCCGGGTCGCCATCGATGCCATCCAGGCCAGTACCGCCTCCCATCTCTTCACCGCCCCCGGCAGCCAGGGCGGCATGGTAGTGATCAAGAGCGAAGGCAATCCCGACGGCCATATCATTCTGCGTGGCGGCACCCTGCCCAACTACCACCAGAGCGATGTGGCGGAGGCAGCAGACCGCCTCACCCGCCAGGGACTCCCCCCTCGCCTGATGGTGGATTGCAGCCATGGCAACAGCCAGAAGCTGCACACGAACCAGCTGAAGGTCGCCAAAGAGCTCTGTCGCCAGCTGAGCGAAGGGAGCCAAGCCATCGCCGCCGTCATGGTCGAGAGCTTCTTGCTGGGAGGAAACCAGAAACCGGCTCCTCTGGGTGAGCTGCAATACGGTCTGTCAGTGACCGATGCCTGCCTCTGCTGGGAAGAGAGTGAACACCTGCTTGCCATGCTGGCAGAGGCGGTCCAGGCCCGTCGCCGCACCCGGAGAAAATACACACACGCCGTTCAGTCTGAACTCGGACAACCCGTCATCTAGCCGACATTCCGCACCTGATTTAGGAATAAATTTGCCGATAGCGCTCACCCAATACCTCCAAAATGATCTGCTGGT
>NZ_JAPDBQ010000228.1:0-3485 GCF_027705325.1 Aeromonas sp. QDB18 | reverse complement strand
GATCTCGCACCTCGATAACTGTACGTAAGATCAGTATAGTTCGTGGTAACTGACTGCTAATCATGGGTAATCAGGATTGCCTATATCCGGGAAGAGCTGTTGATCGTGCTCGGAACATCCTCATCGGAATCCGTATTGCCGCGCATGCTGATGAAAATGGAGGCGCTGGGCTGCAAAAAGTCAGTGGTGGGTCTGGTGATCCCGACCGGTTACTCATTCAACCTGGACGGCACCTCCATCTATCTGACCATGGCCGCCGTCTTCATCGCCCAGGCGACCAACACCCCGCTGGACCTGTTCCATCAGCTCACCCTGCTGGTGGTGCTGCTTATCTCCTCCAAGGGGGCGGCCGGAGTCACGGGGAGTGGCTTCATCGTGCTGGCAGCCACCATCTCGGCGGTAGGGCATCTGCCGCTGGCCGGGCTGGCGCTGATCCTCGGGATTGATCGCTTCATGTCGGAGGCGCGCGCCCTGACCAACCTCATCGGCAACGGGGTGGCGACCCTGGTGGTAGCTCGTTACTGCGATCAGCTCGACGAGGCCACCATGCAGGACGCCCTGGCGAAACCCGTGGTGGCAAGGCCGGTGGACCTGCGAAGCTGACCCAGGTTCCGGCGGCGATCATCACCCATGAAAAAACGGCCCGAGGGGGCCGTTTTTTATCTCTTTACGCAGGGCGCCTTACAGGCTCTGGGTGAAGGTGCGGGTGACCACGTCACGCTGCTGCTCCGGGGTCAGGGCGTTGAAACGCACGGCGTAACCGGAGACGCGGATGGTCAGCTGCGGGTATTTTTCCGGGTTGGCGATGGCGTCTTCCAGGGTTTCGCGGCGCAGTACGTTGACGTTCAGGTGCTGACCCCCTTCGACCACAGGCTCTTGCTGAACCGGCAGTTCACGGTATTCGAATTGACCCAGGTCGGAGAGGCTGACTTCCTGATCGGCGGCAAAGCTGTCGCCCTTGGCGCAGATGCAGCGAGCCTGTTGTTTCTCTTCGTCCAGCAGCCAGAAAGAGTTCAGCAGAGCGGCGTTGGCGGACTGGGTGATTTGGATGCCCTTGATCATGGTATGACTCCTCATAGGAAAGCGGATTCAACGGTAAGCACATTACCCTGATGTTTTTAAACCACCTCTTGGAAGGAATGATTTAACGGGGCCTTGCCTTACACCTTTACTTCGTTGGGGCCATATATACCACGACGGTAATATTACGAAAATTGATCCAAATCAATAAAACCCCATTTTGCGTGCATTGAAAGGGATTAAATCATTGAGTTGAATCAAAAACAGATCATTTTTCTGTTTTTGTAAGATATATGAATTATGCATTTTTTATTATTATTATCTAGTAATTTAACTACACCTTTAGGGTTTATTTCTGGCGTCAGAGAAAATCGGCCTGCCCATGAGGCTTGTCCGAAGGACGTCCTGTTATTCCTGTGTCGACGCAGTACCGGTCATTGCCCGTGAACGCCGCCGCCACTTCCCAGGCTGGCAAGGCTGAGCCTGACCTCCATGCGGTTGCGTCTTGGGGGCGAGGACCCTATCCTGAGCCCCTTGCTCTATTGACCGAGGAGATAGCGGTGCCAAGCTGGACAGAAGGCGGGGAGTGGGGAGAGGGAGAGGCTGGCATGCCAGCCAGGATGGAAGGAGTGGATTCGCAACGAGAGGAGACGGGTGTGCTGACCTGGAAAGATGTGATTGGTTCGGAGAAAGAGCAGGCGTATTTCATGGACACCCTGGCCACCGTCAGGGCCGAGCGGGAGGCGGGCAAGGTGATCTATCCCCCGGCGACCGAGGTATTCAATGCCTTCAAACTGACCGAGCTGGATGACGTCAAGGTGGTGATCCTGGGGCAGGATCCCTATCACGGCCCGGACCAGGCGCACGGCCTCTGCTTCTCCGTCTTGCCCGGAGTGCGCACGCCGCCGTCCCTCGTCAACATCTACAAGGAGATGCAGCGGGATCTGCCGGGTTTTGTCACACCCCATCACGGATTCCTGGAATCCTGGGCCAGACAGGGAGTGCTGCTGCTCAATACGGTGCTGACGGTACAGGCGGGCATGGCGCACTCTCACGCCCACCTGGGGTGGGAGACCTTTACCGATCGGGTCATCGAGCGGATCAATGCCCATTGCCAGGGAGTTGTCTTCCTGCTGTGGGGCGCTCATGCCCAGAAGAAAGGGCGCTTCATCGACCGGTCGCGCCACCATGTGCTGAGCGCCCCCCATCCCAGCCCGCTCTCTGCCCATCGCGGTTTCATCGGTTGCGGCCACTTCTCCGAGGCCAATCGCCTGCTGGTCCAGCAAGGACGCAGTCCCATCGACTGGCTCTCGGTCTGCGCCGATCCAGCGGCCTGACGCCGTGCATGCACAGGGGAAATGGTCTCCCCTGTGCCTCCTGTGGTGAGAGGCTGGTGCAGCCGCTGTCTGCATACGACTTGATTGAGTGCAAAGTTCAGGCAATAAATGACCGTATACTCGAGACAGACGTTTTCTCATTTCAGTGCAAGGAGTGCCCATGTTATCCAGTCTGCATAAGGACCACCTCAACATCACCCGGTTGCTGACGCTGCTCAAGCAAAAGCTGGCGGCCATTCGCAATGAGCAGCCGGTGAGCTACTTCCTGCTGCGGGATGTGGTGGATTATCTGCGCGAGGTATCCGACAAGTATCACCACCCGAAGGAAGACATGATTTATGACTACTACCTGAAATACAGGGTGGTGGAGGGGGAGGTGGCCAACCGGCTGCACGAGGAGCACGCCCGTCTGCTGGATGCAGGGACCGAGCTCAAGGAGATGGTGGAGATGATCCTGATGGACGCGGTCATCCCGCTGGATCAGTTCGTGGCCCGTCTGGAGCAGTTCATCGAGCAGCAGGAGGCGCACATGAACTATGAGGAAGGGGTCATCTTCCCCCATCTGCGCGACTCCCTGACCGAGGATGACTGGCGTCATCTCGAACAGCTCTGGCAGAACCGGGCCATCAATGATCCCCTGTTCGGGGCGGAGGTGAGCCAGCACTTCCAGGCGCTGGCCAAACAGCTCTCGCTGCCTGCAGCCTGACAGGAGGTTCACCCATAAAAACAGCGCCCCGGTCAATCCGGGGCGCTGTTTTTATGGCTCCACTCGCTGGAGTGAAACATGGGCGATGTGGGCGTATCAGAGCTCCAGGTCGTCCGATCCTTCATAGGCGATGTCGATGGCCTGCAGCTCCTTTTGCAGGCGGTGCTTGTCTTTAAGCGCCTCAATCTCACGCCATTTGCGTTTTTTTCCCGTTGTCCCGCGGCTACGTGAACCCAGCTCAACGACCTCGTCAAAATCGAAGTTGAACATGTCCATGGCTCCCTCCTTGGTTTTATGGTTTTCACCATCCGTATAACACGACGCCTTTGAAAATAAAACGTTTTTATACCAATCAGATTAAAGATGTGATCTAATTGCTCTATTCTGGTTTCACTGTACTCAGTATGTCCGATCCAATCGAT
>NZ_JAPDBQ010000227.1:0-3528 GCF_027705325.1 Aeromonas sp. QDB18 | reverse complement strand
GAGCGTTCACATTGGTCCGGAAATGGTGTTCACGTTGAATCGGAATTGGTGTTCATGATCGGCCGGAATATGCACCACGGGTTCGCCCTGTCATTGTGAGGTGGTTGGGTCATCCTGGTGCATTTTCCCGGCAATGCACAGCCAAAGTGCGATTTTCCCCCTGTAACCGGGCATTGTGCGCCAAGATGGTGCGTGTTGAATGTGATGAAAAGATAACGCTATGAAATAAAAGGATTATTTTTCTTGGCCTGCTTTATGCTTTCCCCATGTCATGTCGCCATGATGTCTCCGTGAGCCACACAGGTACGGTGGGCAGGTGGCCAGGTTGGAAATGCATATCAGGAAATGGACCCGGATGCCGGGACGACAAGGAGAGGGCTGTATGTTCAAGAGACTCGTAATGACTGGCCTGCTGGCGCTGGCCGCCACCATGGCCGCCCCGGGCTGGGCCGAAGAGGTGGCCGCGCAGGCCGATGTGGTACAGGCGGCCGCGACCGTGACCATCAACAAGGGGGACAATACCTGGCTGATGGTGGCGGCGGCCCTGGTGATCCTGATGTCCGTGCCGGGCCTCGCCCTCTTCTACGGCGGCCTGGTGCGCGCCAAGAACATGCTGAGCGTGCTGATGCAGGTGTTCACCCTGTTCTGCCTCATCACCGTCCTCTGGGTGGTCTACGGCTACTCCCTGGCCTTCACCGAGGGCGGCGCCTTCTACGGCTCCTTCGACAAGGTGCTGTTGATGGGGGTGACGCCGGATTCCATCGCCGCCACCTTCAGCAAGGGGGTCGGGATCAGCGAATTCATCTACGTGGTGTTCCAGGGTGCCTTTGCCGCCATCACCTGCGGGCTCATCGTCGGCGGCTTTGCCGAGCGGATGAAGTTCTCGGCGGTGCTGCTGTTCGCTGTGATCTGGTTCACCTTCGCCTATATCCCGATGGCGCACATGGTGTGGTACTGGGCGGGTCCGGATGCCTACACGGATGCGGCCGCCGCCGAAGCGGCCGGTGCCACCGCAGGCTATCTGTTCCAGCACGGCGCTCTGGACTTCGCCGGTGGCACCGTGGTGCACATCAACGCCGCGGTGGCCGGTCTGGTAGGGGCCTTCATGGTGGGCAAACGGGTTGGCTATGGCCGTGACCCCATGACCCCCCACAGCCTGACCATGACCATGATCGGTGCCGCCCTGCTCTGGTTCGGCTGGTTCGGCTTCAACGCTGGCTCCTCCCTCGAAGCCAACGGCACGGCGGCCCTGGCCTTCGCCAACACCTGGATCGCACCGGCCGCTGCCGCCCTCTCCTGGACCTTCGCCGAGTGGGCGATGAAGGGCCGTCCCTCCCTGCTTGGCGCTGTCTCCGGTGCGGTGGCGGGCCTGGTCGCCATCACCCCTGCCGCCGGTTTCGTCGGTGTGGGGGGCGCCCTCATCATCGGCCTGCTCAGCGGTGTGGCCGGTTTGTGGGGCGTGCACGGTCTCAAGCGTCTGCTGGGGGCCGATGACAGCCTGGACGTGTTCGGCCTGCACGGGGTGTGCGGGATCCTGGGGGCCGTGCTGACCGGGGTGTTCGCCAGCCCGGATCTGGGCGGCACCGGGGTGTGGGACTATGTGACCAACCAGGTGGCCGAGGGATACTCCATCCTGGCCCAGGTCAAGGTACAGGTCATCGGCGTGGGGGTGACCGTGGTCTGGACCGCCCTGGTCTCGGCCGTGGCCTACAAGCTGGTGGACCTGCTGATCGGTCTGCGGGTGAAGGAAGATGCCGAGCGCGAAGGGCTGGACGTGACCAGCCACGGCGAGAAAGCCTACAGCCATTGATCCTGCTGCCATGAATGTCATACCGCCGGCCCCGTCCGGCGGTTTTTTTATTGGGGCGGACTGGCCAGGCTGCCCGGACCGGGCCGCTGGTGGCCGGGGTCGCTATTTGTGTTTGCGGGGTCTTTTATGCCTGCATTTTGGGCGGATCTCCGCTAAACTCTGCCACCCTTTATTCGGGGTCGCCGGGTCTGCCCCGTCGTCACCCTCTCTTTCATGCCTTCGGAGCCGCTCATGCCGTTAGTGGGACACCAACATCAGATCGATATTCTGGAACTGACCGACAAGGGGGATGGCAAGGGTCGCCTGTTCGATCGCCCCCTGTTTGTCGAGGGTCTGCTGCCCGGTGAGCAGGCGCTGGTCGAGTTGACCGAGGTCAAACCGAACTACCTGCACGGCAAGCTGGTCGAGCTGACCCAACCCTCTGCCGATCGGGTGGCCGATTTTTGCCCCAACACCGAATGCGGTGGCTGCCAGGTGCGCCCGCTGGCCTATCCGGCCCAGCTTGCCCTCAAGCAGAGCCTGGTGCAGAGCGCACTGGAGCAGGTCGGTCTGGGTGAGGCCGTGGTCAACCCTATCCTCGGCATGGAGACGCCGTTTGCCTACCGCAACAAGGCCCAGTACGCGGTGCGTGGCAGCGAGGCGGGCGCCGAGATCGGCTTCTACCGCAAGCACTCCCATGACCTCATCACCGCCGATGATTGCGCGGT
This sequence comes from Aeromonas sp. QDB18, assembly GCF_027705325.1. Taxonomy (NCBI): domain Bacteria; kingdom Pseudomonadati; phylum Pseudomonadota; class Gammaproteobacteria; order Aeromonadales; family Aeromonadaceae; genus Aeromonas; species Aeromonas sp. QDB18. Next base: position 1,011 of record NZ_JAPDBQ010000227.1, on the reverse strand, counting down.
GCAGGATTCGCTGCACGTGGAGCTCAACGCCCGGGTACGCAACTGGATGCGCGAGCACGACATCGCGGCCTATGACGAGGTGGCCCACACCGGCTGCGTGCGCAACCTGATGACCCGCAAGGGCTTCAAGAGCGGCGAGCTGATGGTGGTGCTGGTGACCCTGGGCGAAGCGCTGCCGTTCGAAACCGAGCTGCTGGCGGCCCTGGCGGATCTGCCGGTCACTACTCTGGTGCAGAACATCAACGAGGCGCGTACCAACCGCATCCTGGGTGACAAGAACCGGGTGTTGCTGGGCAGCGGGGTGATCCGCGACAAGATCCACGAGCTCGAATTCGAGATCTCGCCCCTCTCTTTCTTCCAGAACAACCCGAGCCAGACCGACGTGCTCTACTCCAAGGCGCTGGAGTATTGCGAGCTGACCGGCAGCGAGACGGTGTTCGACATCTATTGCGGCATCGGCACCATCTCCCTGTTCCTGGCAGGCAAGGCCGCCAAGGTGGTGGGGATCGAGTCGGTGGAGAGCGCCATCAGCGACGCCCGTCGCAATGCGGCCCTCAACGGCATCGAGCAGACCGAGTTCCACGTGGGCAAGGCGGAGCAGCTGATGCCTGCCCTGCATGCCGACGGGGTGAGTGCCGACGTGGTGGTGATGGATCCGCCCCGCAAGGGCTGTGACAAGGCGGTATTGCAGACCCTGGTGGCCATGGCGCCGCGCCGTCTGGTCTATGTCTCCTGCAACCCCCAGACTCTGGCCCGGGATCTCGCCTGGCTGGTCAAGCAGGGCTTCGTGCTGGACGAGGTGCAGCCGGTGGACATGTTCCCGCACTCCATGCACGTGGAAGCGGTTGCTCGCCTGAGCCTGCCAGCGAAAGCCTGAGCGGGCAGAGGGCGTGGCGTTAGCCAGATGGCTCTGATAAAAACGACTCCTGAGGGAGTAATGCCGATCAGTTAAGGATCCATTGACCGATCCTCAGGCTGTGTAAGAATCCGAAACTCCTTGTTGGGTTTCGG
>NZ_JAPDBQ010000226.1:0-3623 GCF_027705325.1 Aeromonas sp. QDB18 | reverse complement strand
GGGCATGCAGTCGTGGCAAGCCCTCCGATGCCATATCGGCTCTTGAAGCTGGCTGAGGGTCATGGGTAATCAGGAAGTGTGAAGAACCGCAGCAGTAACCGGGACATTCCGGTGCACCCCCATCTGCTGGCGCTGGGCCTGTTGGACTATGTTCGCACCTTACCTGCCGATGGCCGCCTGTTCCCCCTGTTGCAACCCTCTGGCACCAAGCAGAAATACCATGTGCGACTGGGTGTGTGGTGGCAGCGGTACTTGCGTGAGAAACTCAAAATTGAGCGAACAGATATTCAACCGTTCCACAGCTTCCGGCATACCTTTATCAACTTCATGCGGGAAGCGGGTGTCCGTGAGGATGTACAGAACTCCATCACAGGCCACAGCCAGTCTGGCGAGAGGACGGCAACAGGCAGAAGGTACGGCACCTATACGCTGAGCTTGAAGAAGAGCATCGTTGATGCCATCCCGCTGGTCCCTATCCCTGCCGATGCCGGATAAAGGGAGGGATGGGTCTGCCGAGATGCTGAAATTTTGGCATTTTTAAGAACTTTTTCTACGAGATTTCATACAGGAAAAGTTCTATAAAATGCTGGAATTTCGGCAGATTGACTGCTTGGCTTGGGCCTTTTGCCTTTGTTGGCGGGCAAAACGGGAAAGTCAAAAACGGCAGAGGGGCCCGCAGGCCCCCCATTCGTCATACTGTGTAGTTCGCTCCTGTCTCCGGCTGCTCTCGGTGGGCTGAGACCGTCATGTCAGCCATCTCGCTATCGAGCAGGGTCAACCCGATGATGGTGTCATTGCTCTTATAGCGGGGGATCAGATAGCCCTTTTCTAACAGCTTCTTCTTGAGGGCCAGCCTCTTCATGACCCATTCACCGTTCTGCTGTGCCCAGCGGCTGTAGACTGCGTAGACCTCGCTCATGAGCACTTTGGCCCCTGCTCTGGCCTGGGTGCACTCATCAAGGAAGCAGCCGACCATATCCGACTCGGCACGGTAGGTCTCGACATCCTGCTTGAGACGAGCAGGAATTGATGCCTTGAGCCTCTGGTCTTGCCACATCTGGCAGCCCTGGATGGCCCAGTTCAGAATGCCGGGCATCTCGGCCCGCAGCTTCTCCATCAGCATTGGGTCCAGCTGTTCCTTCGTGAAGGAGGCATTGAAGGGCAGCATCAACATCCGACGCCACATACCATTGCTGGTATCGCGGATCTCGGGCTTGTGGTTACCCACCATAACCAGAGAGAAGGATGGGCGGAACTCCATCTCTTTCTTGGCGTAGGGAGCACGAGCGACAATCACATCATCCCCCGTCATGGCCTTCACCAAGTTCTCATCCATACGGGCCCCCTCAGGCAGCTCGTTGGCGACCACGAGACGTGCATCCACCAGCTTGGTCAGGGACGGGTTCGGCCCAGTATTGCCGTTGCGGTTGAACAGCAAGACGTTACTGTTGATCTGCCGACTGAACTCTCCCAGCAACTGCTGAATGACCGACATGAAGGTACTCTTGCCGTTGCAGCCGCCTCCGTAGAGGAAGAACAGGAGCTGTTCGTCGGTGCGGCCGGTGATCCAGTAGCCCACACAACGTTGCAGGAAGGCCGCATACTCGGCATCGCCACAGCAGATCTCGCCGATGAACTGCTCCCATCGCGGGCAGACAGCAGCTGGGTCGTAGACCACCGGGCTATGGTGGGTCATCATGAATGCCCGTCTCGGTGCCAACAGGCGACCCGACTTCAGGTCGATGACACCGTTCGCCGTGCCCAACAGCATCGGATTGGCGTTCAGCTCGTGCAGTCTTGCCGTCATCATCGGCTTGGCCAGTTCCAACATGTTCTGAATGCCAGCCCGGTTAAGGCTGCTAGAACCGTGTCTGAGCACTGCATAAGCCCAAGACAGCTCCTCTTTCTTGCACGCCTGCTTGATCAACATCTGCCCGATTTCCTGGATCTCTTTGCCCACGGTTTGAGCAAGGATCATGGGCGTCAAGTCATTCTGGGTCCAGTGCGTACCATCGAAGTAGATAAAGCCACCTAACTCAGGGACGAACTTCAGGTTATGCCCGTGCATCTGCACGAACCGTTCAGCGTTGGCCGAATCGTTGAGCTCGTTTTCAAAGATGGCTGTACGTGGCATGACCTTGACGACTTCCGGCTGCTGATCATCGTCCTGAACGGCTTCGGCTTCGGCTTCGGCTTCGGCTTCGGCTTCGGCTTCGGCTTCGACCTCAGCCACAGGCTCAACCAGGGTGAATGCTGCCACCAGCTCGGTCAGAGGCAAGGGGTTGTCGCTATGCAGGTATTCGTCGATGTCCTTGACGCTATCCGGCAGCTTGACTTGGGTCAGCTTGAGGCCCAGCCGAGCCATCTTTGAGCGGTACTTGTCGCCCGCTTCATCAGTGTCGAAGAAGGTTACGACGTCACGGTCAGCCAGCTCACGCTTCAACCACTCCAGCTGGGTCTGTGACAGCGTGCCAATGCTAGCCAGCACAGGGCCCGGCCAACCGGCATCCACCAGCGACAGGCGGTCATTCTCCCCTTCTACCAGGGCGACAGGGCCGGGGGCATTCAGACACTCTTCCCCGTAGAACTGCACCCCGTTAAGCCAACAGGCGCTCGGCAGTTGGTACTGGTGCTGCTTGTTCGGGTCCTTGAAGGTGAAGCGGCTGACTTGTCCGTTGCGGTCGAAGTGCGGGAACACATAGACACCGCTCGGGAAGAAGTCACGAAGCAGATCTGGGGCATCGTTGCGAAGCTTGACCAGACCGGAGGCCAGTCGCTCCTCTTGGCTGAACCCTGCATCCTTCAGAACCTTGTTCAGGCCACCGGAGAAGCCGATATCCAACCCCACCAACACCTCCTCAGAGTGGCCACGCCGCTCCATCAGTTCGTCTACATCCAGACGGGACTGATAGTGACTAGCTGCGAGATTGAAGAGTTCTTGCAGGCGAGCAGGTGGGGCCGTGTAGATCGGCTGCTCCAGCTTCACCACTTTGCGAACGGTTGGGGTGACTGCCAGTTCTCCCAGCAGGAGCAGACGAGCAGCATCAGATGCCTTGTCGGCTTGACCGCACTTGACGACTAGATCGAACACGTCGCCTCTTTCCTCGCAACTGAAGCAGTGGAAGCTATCGTCGTCAGGATAGAGGGTGAAGCAGTCGTTATGGCCACATAGTGGGCAACTGGCATCGTCCAGTCGATAGGTGTTGGAGCCGACTTTCTTTACGTCTTGCCCGGTCAGGGCTGAGGCGACATCCATGATGGGGAACTGCTCTTTGATGGCAGCAAAGTCGATAGTCAGGGAGTGGCCTGCATCGGCCAGGGCAAATTCAAGGTCAAACTTGGTGGATTGAGACATGATGTCTCTCCTCTTAGATGACCGCTGCTGTGGAACTAAAATTAGGTTGAGTGTGTTCCAAGCGGCGGTAATCAGATCGGGTAACAGCGCCCCCCGTGGGCCTATGGCGTGAGCCAAGGTGCGATGTGCGGGGGCGTCTGCCCGCCGACAACCCCGACTATACGGATCGGCAGAAGCAATACAACCCCTCTTTTTTGGTTCATCGCGGCTTTCCGGGGAAGGCCGCCTTGATTTTCAGAAAAAAGTATTCTGAGTCCCTAAATCCATA
>NZ_JAPDBQ010000225.1:0-3651 GCF_027705325.1 Aeromonas sp. QDB18 | reverse complement strand
CAGAAGGCCCCGAGTGTAGCCATCGCTCAAGGCCGGAGGAAAGGGCGTTTCAATAGTCGATTTGGGCAACAACGCCCATCTGATCTGAAAAAGAGACAGGGCCCGTGTCGCCACTGAGCCCCGTCCTCGATCATCTCCCCTGGGCGGTCCACCAGGTCTTGCGCTGCCCATCGTCCAGGAAACTCCAGGCGAGGATCCGGCTCACCTTGTTGCCTTGCGCCATGTCGATCACCCTGACATCCTGCGCCCCCACCCGAGCCAGCGCCTTTCGTGCGGCAGGCAGGTTTTCCTTTTTCGACACCAGCGAGCTGAACCAGAGGCATTGGCTGGCAAACTCCTTGCTCTGCTCTATCATGGCCGCCAGAAACGCCGCCTCGCCCCCCTCGCACCAGAGCTCGGCCTTCTGGCCGCCGAAATTGAGCACGGGCGCCCCGGCCACTGCCTGGCCCTTGCCCAGGTTGCGCAGCTTTCGCTCCGTCCCCTTGCTCGCTTCCGCCAGAGAAGCATGAAACGGCGGGTTGCACAGAGTCAGGGCAAAGTGCTCCTTCGGCCCCAGGATCCCGCGAAAGACATGCTTGGGGTTACCCTGATGACGGCATGTGATCTGGTTGCCCAATCCATTGCTGGTGGCCAGCAGGGTCGCCGCCTTCACCGACACAGGATCGATGTCTGAGCCCACGAAGCGCCAGCCATACTCCCGGACGCCCAGCAAGGGATAGATGCAGTTGGCCCCGACACCGACATCCAGCACTCGAACCTGCTTGCCCGTCGGTACGCATCCCGCGCTCTCGGCCAGCAGATCCGCGGCTCGATGCAGGTAGTCTACCCGGCCCGGAATGGGCGGGCAGAGATAGCCGGGGGGCAGATCCCAATGCGCAATGCCATAGTGCAGTGCCAGCAATGCCCGGTTGAGCGTCTTGACGGCGGCCGGATCGGCAAAGTCCAGGGTTCGGGTGCCGTGCTCGTTGGTGAACACGAAAGGCGTCAACGCCGGGGTACGCTGGCAGAGCGCGTCGAAGTCGTAGGGTGCCTGATGGCGATTGCGCGGGTGCAATCCGGTTTTCTGCTGGGGTGTCATGCTGGACCTGCCGAGGATCAAGGGGGCCACACTATAGAGAGTCGACCAGGGAAAGTCTAAACGAGGGTCATAAAAAAACCGGGCCCTGAGGGCCCGGTTCAAGTGAGGTTGGAAAAACAGTCCGTACTGCGAGCCGTTTGTCCAGCCTGACTCAGATGTCTATCCGGCGTGCCTGCCAGAATTTGCTGCGCCAGTAACTGCTGTCGAGCTTGGAGCGTGTCACCCCGGCGCGGGTGGAGGCATGAATGAATTCGCCATTGCCGACATAGATGCCCACGTGATTGAGGCGGCGGTTGATCTTGAAGAAGACCAAGTCTCCTTCGACCAGATCCTGTTTGGAAACCCGGGTGCCTTCATGGACCTGGGAGCGGGTATCACGGGGTAATTCGATGCCGACGGCATTGCGGAACACTTCACGGGCGAAGGCGGAGCAATCGATGCCTCGCTGGCTGCTGCCTCCCATCCGGTAAGGAACGCCGCGCCACTCTTTGTATACGGTCAGGATTTCGTTGACGTCAGGGGTTGGTGAAACTTCGGGTTCAATCACGGGTTCCATCATGGAAACCTCGATCTTGCTCGCGACCTCGGGTTGGGGTGCCGATGCACAACCCACCATTCCGAGCGCGACCAGCAGTAGCATCAGGTGGCGCAATCCTTTATCCCCGCAAAAAGAGTGAAACTTGTTAAAATGCAGCCCGAAAGGGCAATTTATAAGGCAACAGCACCCGACTATATCCAAGAATTCTATCGAGGCAAGCGAAAATCCCAATCGACCTCACATTTTTGCAAGGAAATGCTCTGTTTAGCGCAATTTATGTGATCATGCCCAAACAATATACAATCTTGAAAGCATCGGTTTTGAGCGCATCAAACGGACTGTTATCACTATTTCACCCCCATTTTTAAGTGAAATATTATGCTATCTGCGGATCTCTATTTGTTAAATACGGCAAGCGTTGATGCAGACCTGGTGATCAGGCTGGCATCCGAACTCGCCCCGGATGAACGCCGTCACTGGCACGAGATCCACCAGGCGGGTCGCCAGCATGAGTACCTGCTCGGCCGGGTGCTGCTGCGCCGCCTGCTGGCCGAGCGACTCCATTGCCGGGCCGATGCCCTGACTTTTGGTATCGGTGTGCATGGCAAACCGACACTGCTCAGTCATCGCTGGCAGTTCAACCTCAGCCACAGCGGAGAGTGGCTGGTGATCGCCCTCTGTGAGGAGGGCCCCCTTGGGGTGGACATCGAGATGGGAGTGCGTCACCGCCCCATACTGCCGCTGGCCAAACGCTTCTATGCGCCAAGCGAATACCAATGGTTGAGCGCCCAGCCCCGAGAGGAGCAACATTCGGCCTTCTATCGGCTATGGTCTCGCAAGGAAGCTGTGCTCAAGGCGCATGGCGATGGTATTTCCGCCGGGCTCGACAAGATCTGCTTCCTTCCGGAGCAGGCATGGCAGCTCAATAATCATCTCGACAATCGCCACTATGAAATCCGTGACTGGCCCACGGGCAGCGGATGGCTCAGCCTGGCTGCCCCGGCCCGCCGGGTCGATGCCCATCTGCTGGACGCACGCTTGAATTCCACCCCGCTGGACCCCATGTTGATCCACACCATTTTTCGAGAGTCAGCCTCATGATCGTCGACATCACTCCCCAGAACTTCCACGCAGAATTGCTCGATGCGTCCATGAAAAAGCCGGTCGTCATCTATTTCCACGCCCCCCAGATGCCGGAGTGCCAGGCCATGACCCCGCAGGTGGAAGCGCTGGTCGGCCCGGCCAATGCGGCGGTGACCCTTGCCAAAGTCGACATGAACGACCCCCAGTTGCAGCCTCTGGCCAGCCAGCTTGCCCTGCGCGCACTGCCCGCGCTGGTGCTGTTCCATCAGGGGCGCCCGGATGAACAGGCCATTCTGGAAGGGCCGCAGGATGAAGCCACATTGCGCCAGTATTTCGCCGCCTTTGCCCCCAAAGAGGAGGAGTTGCTGCTCGATCAGGCAAAGCAGGCGCTGGAGAACGGGCAAGCCGATGTGGCGCACACCCATCTTGGCCAGGCCCATCGCCTCGCCCCCGAGCGTCACGACATCACGCTCTGGCTGATACAGGCCGCGCTGGATCTCAATCTCCTTGACGAGGCGCAGAGCCTGCTTTCGACCATCCCCATGGTGGCACAGGATGACCATTACCAGACCCTGAGCTCCCGCCTCTCGCTGGCGCTGCAGGCCAGCGACAGTCCTGAGCTGCGCGCCCTGGAGCTGCGCCACGCTGAACAGTCTGATGACCATGCCCTCGCTCAGGAGCTGGCGGTGCTCTACAGCCAGGTTGGTAGACAGGAGGAGGCGTTGGCTCTGTTGTTCACCATCCTCAAACGTGATCTCGCCTTTGGCGATGCCAAGAAGATCTATCTCGATGTGCTGGCAACCATGGGCGCACACCCGGCGGCGCAGAGTTATCGTCGCAAGCTCTACAGCCTGCTCTATTGAGCGACAGGAAAATCATACCAATCGGATTAAACATTAGGTCAGTTTTATCCAATCTCGGCTACAAAGTGACATCACCCGCTCCACATCGG
>NZ_JAPDBQ010000224.1:0-3767 GCF_027705325.1 Aeromonas sp. QDB18 | reverse complement strand
GTCAGTGCCTGCATAGAGAAAACAGACTACCCGCTCCCGGAAGAGTTGTTGTCAACATCCTCCCGGTGAACGGTTACCCGTGAGCTGCAGGAGATGCTGGCTGAACGCGGAGTGAATGTCGATCACTCCACGATTTACCGCTGGGTTCAGCGTTATGCGCCTGAAATGGAAAAACGGCTGCGCTGGTACTGGCGTAACCCTTCCGATCTTTGCCCGTGGCACATGGATGAAACCTACGTGAAGGTCAATGGCCGCTGGGCGTATCTGTACCGGGCCGTCGACAGCCGGGGCCGCACTGTCGATTTTTATCTCTCCTCCCGTCGTAACAGCAAAGCTGCATACCGGTTTCTGGGTAAAATCCTCAACAACGTGAAGAAGTGGCAGATCCCGCGATTCATCAACACGGATAAAGCGCCCGCCTATGGTCGCGCGCTTGCTCTGCTCAAACGCGAAGGCCGGTGCCCGTCTGACGTTGAACACCGACAGATTAAGTACCGGAACAACGTGATTGAATGCGATCATGGCAAACTGAAACGGATAATCGGCGCCACGCTGGGATTTAAATCCATGAAGACGGCTTACGCCACCATCAAAGGTATTGAGGTGATGCGTGCACTACGCAAAGGCCAGGCCTCAGCATTTTATTATGGTGATCCCCTGGGCGAAATGCGGCTGGTAAGCAGAGTTTTTGAAATGTAAGGCCTTTGAATAAGACAAAAGGCTGCCTCATCGCTAACTTTGCAACAGTGCCACTGCGTGAAGCTTGACCAGGCCTACGGCCTGACGTCCTCGGTTGCCGTTGCAGGTATCAAGTCCAGCTATACCAAAACGGTGTCCGGAAACATCAAAGAGTGCCCATATACAATATCAATGATGGGTAAAAAAGTTTATCAGTAAGGCGAGGGTTCCATCTGCCCTGAACAGGCCGAGCGGCTTAACGATGGTTAAGCCGGGGAAATCTGGTTCGATTACCTCGATATTCCAGTTCTGGCTGGCGTATGCTGTGGAGCGGAACGTCGGCGTGAACGGCATTTATGCGCTTCGCACATCCCTGCGGGTTCCGGTCAGTTATACCCGCCCTAAAGGACGGGTTTTGTGGCGTACTGGATTACAGGAGACCGTCATGTCCGGTTCCGTGGGAGCGCAACGAAAGAGTTCCATTGCTCGACCCGATAATCCCAAATAGCTGGAGAAGAAAATGGCCCGGATTGACGGCTGATAACCGATTACCCTTACTCGAAGGTACCCTTCACGCAGGCTTTACCGTCAACCACCATCTGTTTGCCGTGAGCATAAACCTGCTCAATACATAATTCTGGTGTCATAACCAGCAGATCGGCATCCTTTCCAGGAGCAATTTCACCTTTAGTGGAAAGGTTAAGAAAGCCTGCCACACTGGTCGTCAGCGGACGCAATGCATCGGTCAGGGTAAACCCGTAATCGTTGACTAATGACTGCACGGTTTCAAGTAAGCTCTCGAAGCCCGCCACACCAATCCCTGTCAGTTTTCCGGCATCATCAAACAACGGCTGGCTACCATTACCATCCGAGCTGACCGTTATCCGGGCAAGCGGGATACCGGCTTTCAGTGCCCGGGCGACAGCTTCAGCCGGTGCGACAGGATCGGGGATGCCGCTGGTGATGTCGATGGTGCCGCCTTTGAGCGCAAAAGCCAGTGCTTCTTCGAACAGCGCCTCATTGCGGTTAACGTGGGTGGGAAGCAGCTTGCTCATCGGTACATCGCTATTTTCCAGAATGTCATACAGCGGTTTAAGCCCCTTTTTGCTGTCGCCCATATGGAACACGCTGACACCCGGTTTGCTGCCCAGCAGGCCACCCACGCGGGATTCCGCTGCCATGTTTGCCAGTTGATAATCGCCAGGCGCGGCAGAACGGTGGTCTGAAACTGCACATTTAACGCCGATGACGCGATCGATCAGCGCCACATCTTTTTCTACCGAACCGGTGATTGTCGGTGAAGGTACATGGTAAGCGCCGGTTAACATCCAGGCGGTGATCCCTTCTTCATTCAGCGCCCGTGTTTTCGCCAGAAGCGATTCCGGGTGACGGGTCACGGAGTCGGTGCCGAGCAAACCAATGACGGTCGTGACCCCGGCTTCGGTCAGTCTGCTCAGTCTGACTTCTGGCGTACGGGTAGTGGGACCCGCTTCACCACCGCCGCCAATCAGGTGAACATGCTGATCGATAAAGCCAGGACACAGAATCAGTCCTCTGAGATTGATAACCTTACAATCTGGCACGATGTGAGGAGAGATATCGCGTGCCACAGCAATAATCTTGCCGTTGGCGAGAAGCACGTCTCTGATTCCCTGGTCTTCCGGGGTGTAAAGGTGTGCACCTTGCATCAACGTAAACTCTGCGAAGGATAAATCAGGCATGAGAATTCCCTTTTAAACAATGCTCTGCATAACCCAGATCGACAGCAGTGCGTTGATGGCACACACGGCGATGATATGGGGATAATATTTGGCGTTAACTTCGGCGGTACCGAGGCAGCGACCCACGTTCTGCACAGGGTTACCCATCAGGTATATCGCCGGAAGCAGCACCGTGACGTCGTGACCATTTAAGGCTCCCGCCGTGAGCAGACTGGCAGAAACGCCTACCGCGCCGCCCATGCTCATTAGCGACGCTAAAAGCACGGTGGCTGCTTCACCAGGAAGTCCCCACAGAGCCATAACGGGCTGGCAAATGTGCCCAACCCAGTCAAGTAAACCGGTAATTTTCAGCGCCTGAATAATGACGAATGCCATGACCACGTTCGGCAGCAGGTTAGTGGTGGCAATCGTAAAGCCGCGGCGGGCACCATCGATGAACATGTCCATGACATTTTTGCGTACCTGAGTGGTCATGCTTGTGCTCCTTGCGTTGGGTTACGGCGTTCTTCAAAATTGATCCAGATACGTAGCAGGTTGGCACCGACAAATTTAAACACCAGGATGACAGCCAGGGGGACGATAACGGACGTTCCCAGAAACGCGAAGACAGCGACACCAGAGGAAAAATAGTTGGTAATAATTGCGCTGCCGCTGGTCTGGTACGCTGCAAAAATGACTTTATCGCGCTCAGTGATTTCGCCATCCTGCGCCAGTTCTTTCGTCATCCCCGCGGCCGCATCGGTGTTTTGTAAGTTAGCGATGAGCGCCAGTGAGCAGATGCCCGGAATACCCAGCAGGGGTTTCAGGATGGGCGTCATCAGCTGTTGCGCCGCACGCAGTCCGCCAAGACCGTCGGTGATAGAAATAATGCCCAGTGACAAAATGACAGAGGGAGCGAGTTCCAGCGCGAAAAGAAAACCATCTTTTGCGCCCGTACCGCCCGCGCCCCGGAAGGTTACGGTCGTTTGTTCAGCGCCATTCGCGATCTGGCCAAACGAACCGTTCAGCACGGTAAAATCAAATACACGCCACCAACCTTCCGTTCCGGAAAATACGCCGGAAAAGAAAATGATGGTCAGAAAAAAAGCCAGGTATCCCTTAAGTCCGACTTTTTCTGTTGCAGGCGGCAGCGCCGCCTGTTCCCTTTGTTGCGCCATAGCGAACCCCGTTATTTTTTTGATGATGTTGTTTGTTGCGGCAGGCCAGAAGAGGCCTGAACTCAATGACTTTAACAGTAATATGGGTATGGGGAAAATGCAAGAATGTAGACTGGCCCCCTGAATCTCCAGACAGGTAACTGTTCACCCAGATGGCATTGACAGGAAAAAGTGAGACGATCATCCCTTGATCCACTGTTGCCCCTTGCCT
>NZ_JAPDBQ010000223.1:0-3933 GCF_027705325.1 Aeromonas sp. QDB18 | reverse complement strand
GGGGCATGCAGTCGTGGCAAGCCCTCCGATGCCATATCGGCTCTTGAAGCTGGCTGAGGGTCATGGGTAATCAGGTTAACCTATAAAAATAGGCGTATCACGAGGCCCTTTCGTCTTCAAGAATTTTATAAACCGTGGAGCGGGCAATACTGAGCTGATGAGCAATTTCCGTTGCACCAGTGCCCTTCTGATGAAGCGTCAGCACGACGTTCCTGTCCACGGTACGCCTGCGGCCAAATTTGATTCCTTTCAGCTTTGCTTCCTGTCGGCCCTCATTCGTGCGTTCTAGGATCCTCCGGCGTTCAGCCTGTGCCACAGCCGACAGGATGGTGACCACCATTTGCCCCATATCACCGTCGGTACTGATCCCGTCATCAATGAACCGGACTGCCACGCCCTGAGCGTCAAATTCCTTTATCAGTTGGATCATATCGGCAGTGTCGCGGCCAAGACGGTCGAGCTTCTTAACCAGAATGACATCACCTTCCTCCACCTTCATCCTCAGCAAATCCAGCCCTTCCCGGTCTGTTGAACTGCCGGATGCCTTATCGGTAAATATACGGTTTGCTTTCACACCTGCGTCTTTGAGTGCTCTGACCTGAAGATCAAGAGACTGCTGACTGGTTGAGACCCGAGCGTAACCAAAAAGTCGCATAAAAATGTACCTTAAATCGAATATCGGACAACTCATGTCTATTATTACAAATTTACGATTTAATAGACATATTAATGTAACAGTTTTACGATGTCCGATAATTTATAACATTTCGTACGGTTGCAAAAATGTTACTAAATGCCCGTCAGGCAGGGAGGCCGATATGCCCGTTGACTTTCTGACCACTGAGCAGACTGAAAGCTATGGCAGATTCACCGGTGAACCGGATGAGCTTCAGCTGGCACGATATTTTCACCTTGATGAAGCAGACAAGGAATTTATCGGAAAAAGCAGAGGTGATCACAACCGTCTGGGCATTGCCCTGCAAATTGGATGTGTCCGTTTTCTGGGCACCTTCCTCACCGATATGAATCATATTCCTTCCGGCGTCCGGCATTTTACCGCCAGACAGCTCGGGATTCGTGATATCACCGTTCTTGCAGAATACGGTCAGAGGGAAAATACCCGCCGTGAGCATGCAGCGCTGATACGTCAGCACTATCAGTATCGTGAATTTGCCTGGCCCTGGACATTTCGCCTTACCCGTCTTTTATATACCCGGAGCTGGATAAGCAACGAACGTCCTGGCCTGCTTTTCGATCTGGCGACAGGGTGGCTTATGCAACATCGTATTATTCTCCCCGGAGCCACTACGCTGACCCGGTTGATTTCAGAGGTAAGGGAAAAGGCGACGTTGCGCCTGTGGAACAAACTGGCACTGATACCGTCAGCCGAACAGCGTTCACAGCTGGAGATGCTGCTGGGGCCAACTGATTGCAGCCGCCTGTCTTTACTGGAATCACTGAAAAAGGGCCCTGTGACCATCAGTGGTCCGGCGTTTAATGAAGCAATTGAACGCTGGAAAACTCTGAACGATTTTGGCCTGCATGCTGAAAACCTGAGTACACTCCCGGCTGTGCGCCTGAAAAATCTCGCACGTTATGCTGGTATGACTTCGGTGTTCAATATTGCCAGGATGTCACCGCAGAAAAGGATGGCGGTTCTGGTTGCCTTTGTCCTTGCATGGGAAACGCTGGCGCTGGATGATGCATTGGACGTTCTGGACGCCATGCTGGCCGTTATCATCCGTGACGCCAGAAAGATTGGGCAGAAAAAACGGCTCCGCTCGCTGAAGGATCTGGATAAATCTGCATTGGCGCTCGCCAGCGCATGTTCGTACCTGCTGAAAGAAGAAACACCGGACGAATCGATTCGTGCTGAGGTGTTCAGCTACATCCCAAGGCAAAAGCTGGCTGAAATCATCACGCTTGTCCGTGAAATTGCCCGGCCCTCAGACGATAATTTTCATGAAGAAATGGTGGAGCAGTACGGGCGCGTTCGTCGTTTCCTGCCCCATCTGCTGAATACCGTTAAATTTTCATCCGCACCTGCCGGGGTTACCACTCTGAATGCCTGTGACTACCTCAGCCGGGAGTTCAGCTCACGGCGGCAGTTTTTTGACGACGCACCAACGGAAATTATCAGTCGGTCATGGAAACGGCTGGTGATTAACAAGGAAAAACATATCACCCGCAGGGGATACACGCTCTGCTTTCTCAGTAAACTGCAGGATAGTCTGAGGCGGAGGGATGTCTACGTTACCGGCAGTAACCGGTGGGGAGATCCTCGTGCAAGATTACTACAGGGTGCTGACTGGCAGGCAAACCGGATTAAGGTTTATCGTTCTTTGGGGCACCCGACAGACCCGCAGGAAGCAATAAAATCTCTGGGTCATCAGCTTGATAGTCGTTACAGACAGGTTGCTGCACGTCTTTGCGAAAATGAGGCTGTCGAACTCGATGTTTCTGGCCCGAAGCCCCGGTTGACAATTTCTCCCCTCGCCAGTCTTGATGAGCCGGACAGTCTGAAACGACTGAGCAAAATGATCAGTGATCTACTCCCTCCGGTGGATTTAACGGAGTTGCTGCTCGAAATTAACGCCCATACCGGATTTGCTGATGAGTTTTTCCATGCTAGTGAAGCCAGTGCCAGAGTTGATGATCTGCCCGTCAGCATCAGCGCCGTGCTGATGGCTGAAGCCTGCAATATCGGTCTGGAACCACTGATCAGATCAAATGTTCCTGCACTGACCCGACACCGGCTGAACTGGACAAAAGCGAACTATCTGCGGGCTGAAACTATCACCAGCGCTAATGCCAGACTGGTTGATTTTCAGGCAACGCTGCCACTGGCACAGATATGGGGTGGAGGAGAAGTGGCATCTGCAGATGGAATGCGCTTTGTTACGCCAGTCAGAACAATCAATGCCGGACCGAACCGCAAATACTTTGGTAATAACAGAGGGATCACCTGGTACAACTTTGTGTCCGATCAGTATTCCGGCTTTCATGGCATCGTTATACCGGGGACGCTGAGGGACTCTATCTTTGTGCTGGAAGGTCTTCTGGAACAGGAGACCGGGCTGAATCCAACCGAAATTATGACCGATACAGCAGGTGCCAGCGAACTTGTCTTTGGCCTTTTCTGGCTGCTGGGATACCAGTTTTCTCCACGCCTGGCTGATGCCGGTGCTTCGGTTTTCTGGCGAATGGACCATGATGCCGACTATGGCGTGCTGAATGATATTGCCAGAGGGCAATCAGATCCCCGAAAAATAGTCCTTCAGTGGGACGAAATGATCCGGACCGCTGGCTCCCTGAAGCTGGGCAAAGTACAGGTTTCAGTGCTGGTCCGTTCATTGCTGAAAAGTGAACGTCCTTCCGGACTGACTCAGGCAATCATTGAAGTGGGGCGCATCAACAAAACGCTGTATCTGCTTAATTATATTGATGATGAAGATTACCGCCGGCGCATTCTGACCCAGCTTAATCGGGGAGAAAGTCGCCATGCCGTTGCCAGAGCCATCTGTCACGGTCAAAAAGGTGAGATAAGAAAACGATATACCGACGGTCAGGAAGATCAACTGGGCACACTGGGGCTGGTCACTAACGCCGTCGTGTTATGGAACACTATTTATATGCAGGCAGCCCTGGATCATCTCCGGGCGCAGGGTGAAACACTGAATGATGAAGATATCGCACGCCTCTCCCCGCTTTGCCACGGACATATCAATATGCTCGGCCATTATTCCTTCACGCTGGCAGAACTGGTGACCAAAGGACATCTGAGACCATTAAAAGAGGCGTCAGAGGCAGAAAACGTTGCTTAACGTGAGTTTTCGTTCCACTGAGCGTCAGACCCCGATTACTTCGCCAACTATTGCGATAACAAGAAAAAGCCAGCCTTTCATGATATATCTCCCAATTTGTGTAGGGCTT
>NZ_JAPDBQ010000222.1:0-4003 GCF_027705325.1 Aeromonas sp. QDB18 | reverse complement strand
GCGCGAGCAGCTATCACCCAGTAATGGGGATCCCCCTCCTGTGACGCGAAGCGCTAAGGTGGGGGAGGATGTCAACGGCGTAGTGCCAGTAGTAGTCGCGGTACTCGTTGATGAGGCGCACCTTCACCGCCCCCGCCACCGGCTGGCCTTGCGCATCGAGGTTGAGGATCTGGAAGGGGAGCGGCTTGCCCCCTTCCACCCGCTCCGCCACGAAGTCGGCCTTGAGCGCAGGCCACTGGCTGCCCGCGGGCCAGCCATACTGGGTACGGCTGCGGTTGACGGCGCGGCCACCGGGTTCGGAGAGCGACACCCGATAAGCCACCTCCAGCGGCCCGAGGGCGCGCACCCCGTCGAGCTCATCAGCTAACGAAAAAGTCCCCTGCCCCTGCGCATCCAGGGTGAGACTCCGCGGCTCAAGATCCCTGGCCTGCTCGGCGAGCAGCACGTCACCCAGCGTGAACTCCTGCCACTGGGTAAAGGGCATGGTGGCGCGGCTTAACTTCACCTCCGCCTTCGCCTTGGTGGCACTCGCAGGTGCGCCGTAGAGATAGTCCCCTTGCAGCGGCAGAGTGAGGGCGGCGTCCAGACTCGTCACTTCCCCATCCGGCCCCTTGCCAAGCTGCAGTTTCAGCCGCTCCGGCAGAAACTCCTCCACCAGAAAAGGCCACTCGAAGCGGCTACCGGCGGCAGTCTTGAGGTTGATGGTCCAGCGCCCGAGCGGCGCATCATCCGGCAGATGCAGGCCGTAGTGGGCCGCGCCCAAATTGTCCGGCAGCAGGCGCTTTTGTTCGAGCAGTTGGCCGTCCGGCTGTTTCACCTCCAGCTCCACCGCCATGCCCGGCAGCAGCTGGCCATCCTGCCCCTTGAGCAGGATCTCGCTGTCGAGCCGCTCGCCGGGGCGATAGAGATCGCGCCCGCTGAACAGATAGAGCTGTTGGGCCTGCCAGGGCTGGGTGCCGAGATCGAAGGTGGAGAGATCGAGGGCCGCGCCATCGAGGCGCAGCACCGCCAGGTGGTTGCCCTGCTCGGCCAGCAGCAGGCGAGCCCCCTGCACCTGATCGAAGCGGCGATGACCTTGGGGGTCGGTGGTTTGCACCTGCAGCCGGTTGCCCTTCTGGTCGAGCAGGGAGAGCTGCACATCCTTGAGGGGGTCGGCGCGGGCCAGGGAGCTGACGAACACCTCCAGCTCATCGCGGTAACGGCGGGCACTGAGCCCCATGTCGCTCACCGCAAAGTAGGTGGTCTCCTTGCGCCAGTCGTAGTTGCCAAGGGGCGACATCACCGCAAAGTAGACGCCGGCCTCCGCCAGCTGCGGCTCCTTCACATTGATGAGGCGGGTCTCGCGCCGGTTGGCATCGAGCTCCAGCGCATAGCGGCCGCTGAACACCCGCTTGGCCCGCTTGGTGATCTGCTCAAGCTCCCAGTTGCCCATGCCGGCACCGGGGCGATACTCGGCCAGGAAACGGGGCAGATACTCCGCATCGACCCGGAAGAAGTCGATATTGACCTCGTCCACATTGACCGCGCTGATGGGCAGGCGCAGCTCGTCGCGCAGCGGCAATACCATGCCGCTCGCGGTAAAGGAGGCCCCCGCCTCCAGCGGCCGGGTCTTGAGGGTCCAGCGCTGGGGGGATGGGCCCAGCCCAGCCTTGAGGCTCACCTCGTAGCGTTTGTCGGGTTGCACGTTCGGGAAATAGAGGGTGCGGCCATCGTCGGCGAGGATCCACTCCCCCTGCACCTGCTTGCCCCCTTCACTCACAGAAAGCCAGCTCTGCCAGTTTGCCTTGGGCGCCAATGGGCCGGAGAAGACCAGCGCCAGCGCCGGGGCATCCCGATACTGGCGGGCATTGGCCTGCACCACGGAGGCGGGCGCCCCCGCCTCCTGCCGGGCCATCGGGTCAGTCCTCGGCTCCTGGCTGACAGGCTTGTCGGGGCCGCAACCAGCCAGCAGCAGCGCCGCCAGCCAGGCCACACGGGGAAGACGAGTCACGGGGCAGGAGAGAGAGAGGTGCATGGTGTTCATCCCGGGTTGGATCGCCGCAGCGCAGGAGCCAATAGAATAAAGCGTCACTCCCGGGAACACCAACTGCCATGTCGGGCGGCATCGGCCCCTGATGAAGAAACGGGCCACTCACTGGAGTGGCCCGTTTGCTTACAGAGTGATCAATCGGGCCATTTCAGCCTGGAGGATCTACTCGGCGATCACCGTCTGCCAGGTCTTGAAACCGCCGCAGAGGTTCTTGACCCGAAAACCGTGCTGGCTCAGCAGGCGGCAGGCCACGTGACCCCGCAGTCCCACCTGGCAGCTGATGAGCAGCTCTTTATCCTTGGGCAACTCATCAAGACGGCTGCGCAGCTCGTCCAGAGGAATGTGCAGCGCCCCCGGAATGCGCCCCAGCTTGTCAAGTTCGGGGCCGTTTCGCACATCCACCACCTGCTGATGGGGGTGGCGAGCCTGCACCTCGGCTGCGTGGCAGAGCAGGGTGTCCCCCTTCAGGTGGTTGCTCGCCACGAACCCGGCCATGTTGATCACATCCTTGGCCGAGCCAAAGGGCGGCGCATAGGTGAGCTCCAGATCCTGCAGATCAAACACGGTGAGACCGGCGCGCTGGGCCACCGCCAGCACGTCGATGCGCTTGTCGATGCCATCCTTGCCGATGGCCTGGGCGCCGTAAATCTTGCCATCGGGGGCAAACAGCAGCTTGAGGCTGACCGGGTGGGCGCCGGGATAATAGCCGGCGTGGCTGCCCGGGTGGACATAGACCTTCTCGAACGGCAATCCCAACTGCACCAGCCGCTTCTCATTGAGGCCGGTGCTGGCCACCGCCAGATCGAACAGCTTGCAGATGGCGGTCCCTTGCGTCTTCTTGTAGGTTTCGCTTCGCCCCAGCATGTTGTCGGCTGCAATGCGTCCCTGGCGGTTGGCGGGGCCCGCCAGCGGGATCAGCACGGACTCGCCGGTGACGAAGTCGGTCTCCTCCACCGCGTCCCCCACCGCGAAGATGAAGGGATCCGAGGTACGCATCCCGGCATCCACTTTGATGCCGCCCCGCGGTCCCAGCACCAGCCCCGCCTTGGCGGCGAGCAGGGTCTCGGGCTTGACGCCGATGGCGAGGATCAACAGGCCGGTGTCGAGATGAGAGCCGTCGCTCAGGGTCAGGCGCAGTCCACCCCGTTGGGCGGTCGCCACGGCGGCGGTCTTCTCGGCAGGCACCTCCAGGCTCTCGATGGCAGCGAGGCCGGTGCGCAGGCGCAGATCGATGCCCTCCTCCCGGATACGGGCATGGAGCAGGTTGGCCATCTCTTTATCCACCGGCGCCATCACCTGATCGGAGAGCTCAAGCAGGGTGACATCCAGCTTGCGCTGGTGCAGCGCCTCCATCATCTCCAGCCCGATGAAACCGCCCCCCACCACGGTGACGTGGCGGGGCTTGTCGTGCGCCAGCGCCGCCAGGATGCGATCCATGTCGGGAATGCTCCGCAGGGTGTGTACCCCCGGGCTCTCGATGCCGGGGAAGGGAGGCCGGATGGGGGCAGCGCCCGGGCTCAGCAGCAGCACGTCGTAGGCTTCGCGCCGCTCTTCGCCGGTGAGCCGGTTGCGCACCAGCAGGCTCTTGCCGGCCCTGTCTATCTCGATGACGTCGTGAAACACCCGCACATCCACGTTGAAACGGCGCTTGAAGCTTTGCGGTGTCTGCAGCAGCAGGGCATCCCGATCCGGGATATCCCCCCCGATGTGATAAGGCAGACCGCAGTTGGCGAAGCTCACGAACTCGCCCCGCTCGAACATCACGATCTCCGCCTCTTCGCTCAAACGGCGGGCACGGGCGGCGGCGGACGCCCCCCCGGCCACACCACCCACAATCAGGATCCGTTTCATCTGCAAGACTCCACTCAACAGGAAATGACCAATAAATTAGACTTATCTCATATACAGGACCTTAAGAAAACACTTCATTTGAAATTCCTTCTAAGGTCCTGTTCTGTATCGATTTTCGCTGCT
>NZ_JAPDBQ010000221.1:0-4025 GCF_027705325.1 Aeromonas sp. QDB18 | reverse complement strand
TGCGATTAAATCAGATCACAAACGAAGCCTTTTTTCTATCTATTTCAATTGGTTGTAGCTAAAGATCCTGTACATGTTATGCTAATGCCAATTTCATTCACCACGAGAATAACCATATGCAACAACGACGTGCGCTCGCGCTACTGACGCTGGGTAGCCTGCTGCTAGCCCCTTGTACTTATGCCAGCGGGGGGGCTCCGCTGACCGCCGCTGTGGACGGCATTATCCAGCCGATGCTCAAGGAGTATCGGATCCCGGGGATGGCGGTCGCCGTGCTGAAAGATGGCAAGGCCCACTATTTCAACTATGGGGTTGCCAACCGCGAGAGTGGCCAGCGCGTCAGCGAGCAGACGCTGTTCGAGATTGGCTCGGTCAGCAAGACCCTGACCGCGACCCTCGGTGCCTATGCCGCAGTCAAGGGGGGCTTTGAGCTGGATGACAAGGTGAGCCAGCACGCCCCTTGGCTCAAAGGTTCCGCTTTCGATGGTGTGACCATGGCCGAGCTTGCCACCTACAGTGCGGGTGGTTTGCCGCTGCAGTTCCCCGATAAGGTGGATTCGAATGACAAGATGCGCACTTACTATCTGAGCTGGTCACCGGTTTATCCGGCGGGGACCCATCGTCAGTACGCCAATACCAGCATCGGTCTGTTCGGCTATCTGGCTGCCAGCTCCCTGGGCCTGCCATTTGAGCAACTGATGAGCCAGACCCTGCTGCCCAAGCTGGGTTTGCACCACACCTATATCCAGGTGCCGGAGTCGGCCATGGTGAACTATGCCTACGGCTATTCGAAGGAAGATAAGCCCATCCGGGTCACTCCGGGCGTGCTGGCGGCCGAGGCTTACGGGATCAAGACCGGCTCGGCGGATCTGCTGAAGTTTGTCGAGGCAAACATGGGGTATCAGGGAGATGCCGCGGTAAAAAGCGCGATCGCGCTGACCCACACCGGTTTCTACTCTGTAGGGGAAATGACCCAGGGGCTGGGCTGGGAGAGTTACGCCTATCCGGTGACCGAGCAGACATTGCTGGCGGGCAACTCACCAGCGGTGATCCTCCAGGCCAATCCGGTTACGCGCTTTGCGGTGCCCAAAGCGATGGGCGAGCAGCGGCTCTATAACAAGACGGGCTCGACCGGCGGCTTTGGCGCCTATGTGGCGTTCGTGCCCGCCAGAGGGATCGCCATCGTCATGCTGGCCAATCGCAACTATCCCATCGAGGCCAGGGTGACGGCGGCTCACGCCATCCTGAGTCAGTTGGCCGAGTGATCGGCCGAGTTCAAGGTCTCCACATTTGACAGTGACGCCGGGGCAACCCCGGCGTCACTGCGGGTATGCCCATCTCCGGTAATCGTGCTGTGGTGGGGTTTACTGCCTAAATGGCTCGATGTTAGAAACAAAATTTCCTGATTGGAATGTACTGATCGCCATCTCTTCACTAGGTGCAGGAGAGGGCCCACCATATAGTTCCCCCATTGCGGCACTGTCCGCAGCCATGTTCATTACGTTCGTTACCACCTTGGCTCTGCCCACTCTTCGCCTGTTGCTGCCATCTGGCGGGGGCTGGCGGGTCAATCTGCTATGGAGCATCCATGCCTGTATTCCTGTTGTGCAGTTTTCTGATGATCATCCTCTATCCGGTCGGGATCGATCTCTATCTGGTCGCCGTGCCCCAGATTGCCGATACCCTGCAGGCGAGCGAGGCGCAGATCCACACCGCCTTCTCCATCTATCTGTTTGGCATGGCGGCGACCGTGCTGCTGGGGGGAATGATTGCGGATCACTACGGGCGGCGCTGGGTGGTGCTGGGGGGGGCGCTGATTTTTGTCATCGCCTCGCTGGTGGCAGGTCATGCCGAGGGGATCACCCAGTTCTACCTCGGCCGTTTCTGGCAGGGGGTCGGGGCCGGGGCGCTCTATATCATGACCTTTACCGTGCTGCGGGATGTGCTGAGCCAAGAGCGGCTGGCGATGGCGCTCTCGATGATCAACGGGGTGATCTGCGTGATCCCGGTGCTGGCGCCGGTGCTCGGTTATCTCATCCTGTCCCATTTTGACTGGCGCGGGATCTTCGTGGCGATGGCGCTGGTGGCTGCCGTCAGCGGTCTGGTCAACCTGCTGCTGCTCAAGGAGACCCGTCCGGCGCGGCAACCGGGGAGTGGCGCGGCGCTGCCCTTTGCCCTGCTGCGCTCGCCGCGCTTTATGTTGCTCTCCCTGCTGACCAGTGCCAGCGTGACCGCCATTCTGGTCTATGTCAGCGTCTCGCCGCTGATCCTGATGAAGGAGTTTGGCTTCACGACCGAACAGTACTCCATCGTGATGATGGTGATGGCCGGGGTGAGCATGTCCACGTCTTTCCTGACCCCCCTGCTGTTGCGCCGTTTGGGCAAACAGAAGGTGCTGGCGGTGTCTCATCTCTCCTATCTGCTGGCGGCGTGCTCACTGCTCGGCAGCTGGCAGGCGGGGGGCGATATCCATCTGTTGCTGCCGGGGTTTGCGCTGGTCTGTGTCGGCTTCTCCTGTGGCTTCGGGGTGGCGATGGGGGAGGCGCTCGATGGTTGCCAGCATAACGTGGCCTTTGCCAGCGCCGTGCTCTGCATCATGCAGATCAGCCTCTCCGGCCTCTATATCTGGTTGCTTGGCCGGCTCGGCTTTACTCCGTCCGAGATGCTGATCTATGCCCTGCTGCTGGCACAGCTCAGTTACCTGGCCGTCAAAGGGCTGGTACCATGGCTCGCGGTCCGTGAAGCGCGGTCGCAGGGCTGATGGAAGATGAGAGGGGATATGCGCAACCTGGGTGAACTCGATTTGAACCTGCTGGTGGTCTTCAAGTACCTGATGCAGGAGCGCAGTGTGGCGGGGGCGGCCAAGAAGCTCTGCGTCACCCCGTCGGCGGTGAGCAAGTCTCTGGCCAAGTTGCGGGAGTGGTTTGACGATCCCCTGTTTGTGCGGGTGCGGCAGGGGTTGCAGCCGACCAACCTCTCCCTGACCCTGGAGGAGGAGCTGAAGGTCTGGTTCCAGCTCACCGACAGCATCACCTCGCTCAATAGCGATGCGATCCCCGACGGTGCCCGCTTTACGCTGGTGATGGAGTCCCCCTTCTACATCAGCTTCCTGAGCGATCTGCCCATGACCATCTATGAGAAGTACCCGAAATCGGTGGTCAGGATGCTGGGGTGGGATCACCACTCCCTCAACGACATCGTCAATGGCGATGCGGATCTCGGCTTCTGCGCCCGCGAAACCCATGGCCGCTCCCGGGCCAAGGTCAACCGCTTGCCTTATTACATCGATCACGAGGTGCTATTTACTGATCGTCCGGTGGTTTTTCTGCGCAAGGATCACCCGCTGCTCGAGCAGAAGTGGTCGCTGGAGAACTTTCTGGCCTGCCCCCAGATCAGCATGGTGTGGGAAGCGAACGATACCTGGGCCCTCGACAGTCTGCTGGAGGATGAGGGGCTGAAGCGGGAGGTGCCCATCATGGTCGCCAGTTTCGAGCAGGCGCTGCATATTGCCTCCCAGTCGAGCCACGAGCTGATCGCGGTGGCCCCCTCCTACTGTGGTGGTTATGCCAGTCGGCATCACGGCAATCTGATCGCCATGCCGCTGCCGCTGCCGGAGAAGCTCTACGCCCAGCTGGAGATCGCCTTCATCCTGTTGTGGCACAAACGGCACAATCAGGATGCCAAGGTGATGTGGCTGCGTAACGAGATCCGGCGACTCTATAACGACGAATTGCCACGTTAATGTGACAGTTACGATGTCTATTGATTAGCCGGAGTCAGCTGTTTCGGCTTGTTATTGATTATTTAACCGGCGGTGATGATGGCGATGGATTACTTAGTTGCCTGTTTTCTCGCCAAACAATGTCGCAACATACTTTCTGAAATGGAATGTTCTGACTTCTGCTTTTGCTGTAGACGCCAGCATGGCACCGTTAGATACTGCGATTCATCATGTACAGGATCTTTAGCTACAACCAATTGAAATAGATAGAAAAAAGGCTTCGTTTGTGATCTGATTTAATCGC
>NZ_JAPDBQ010000220.1:0-4026 GCF_027705325.1 Aeromonas sp. QDB18 | reverse complement strand
TCCAGCGCCTCGGGGCCGCGCTGGATAATGAGCTCCAGCAGCCCCAGCTCCTCAAAGTCCATCAGCGTCTCGCTGGGATCGGCATCCACCCACAGATCCAGCATCTGGCGCATGCCCGGCTCGAACTGCTTCATATCCACCAGATCACCACTGGCCAGCTTGATCTCATCCCGGACCTTGGCGAAGTGTTCGACCTCCTGCTTAATCGAGGCGGCCTGCGAGGCGCTGTAACCCGCCTCCTCCAGCTCACCCGCCAGATTGGTAAAGGCGCGGATCAACTTGGCCACCAACTGATAGAGGGTCAGCCGCAATGCCTCTTTCTCGCTCAACGTCTCTTCATCGGCTCCCGGCTCACAACAGAAATAATGCTGATAATCGAGTTGCGACTTGGGCGCCTTCACCGGCTCACACAAGGCACGGACGGCTTCCAGAGCGTTATCCAGATCCTCTTTGGCCTGGGCCAGTCGATCCTTGAGCAGCCCGGCCACATCCTCCTTGTCATAGCCTGCGAAGGCCTCGGCCGTATAGTCGTTGACCGTCTTCTCCAGCGACTTGAACAGGTCTTTGTAATCGATGATGTAGCCGTACTCCTTGTCGTCACCATCCAGACGATTCACCCGGCAGATGGCCTGGAACAGGTTGTGATCAGCCATCTTCTTGTCGATATAGAGGTAGGTGGCAGAGGGGGCATCAAAACCGGTCAGCAGCTTATCCACGACAATGAGCAGACGCATCTGGCCCGGCTCTTTGATAAAACGCTGCTTGACCAGTTTTTCAAACTCTTCGACCCGCTTAGCCGCCTCATCCTCCGGCTGCTCGAAATAGTCGGCCAGCATCTTGCGATAGATGTTGTACTTGGCCAGCTTCTCCGTCAGCCCCTCGCCCGTCTCCTCGCCCTTGATCTCGCTGGCATTGGGTTGGTAACTGGTGACGATGGCGCACTTGCCAGCAAAACCGGCCTGGCTGAACATCTCGTAACTTTTGCAGGCTTGATAGACGCTGGCGCAGACCAGCATGGCATTGCCACGACCATCGGCCAGCCGGGGCTTGCGCTCGAAGTCGAGCAGAATATCGGCCACTATCTGCTCCAGCCGCGAACGACTGGAGAGCAGCTTCTGCATTGAGGCCCACTTCTGTTTAAGCTGCTGCTTGCCCAGCCGCGAGAGATCCTTGGTCTTGGTATCGAACCACTCATCCACTTTTTTCTGGGATTTGACCCGCTGATCGATATCCCGCGCCTCGTAGCGCAGATCCAGCACCACGCCATCACTCACCGCCTCGTTGAACTTGTAGGTGTGAATGTAGGGGCCAAAGACCTCGATGGACTTTTTTTTGTCCTGCTTCATCAGCGGTGTGCCGGTAAAACCGATAAACAGCGCCTCTGGCAACAGGCTCTTCATCGCCCCATGCAGCTTGCCGGACTGAGTGCGGTGGCACTCATCGACAAACACAAACAGCTGCCCCTTGGGGCTGAAGTCCGAGGGCAAGCTGCGGCGCATATCAGCAATAAAATCATCCGAGCTGCCATCATCTTCGTCATCCGACTCGCCTTCTGGCGTGCGACCGAACTTGTGTACCAGCGAGCAGATAAGCCAAGGGTTATGGGCATGCAGACGGGTCACCAGATCGGCACCGCTCTTGGTGCGCAGGATCTCCTCTTCCACCCCACTGAATACCTTCTCGATCTGCTCATCGAGTTCAGTGCGGTCGGTGATGATGAGCACCCGGCTGTCGGTCACATTTTCGCGGATCCACTTGGCCATCCAGACCATGGTCAGGCTCTTGCCGCTGCCTTGGGTGTGCCAGATGATGCCGCCATCCCGGCGGCGGATATAAGCCTTGGCGGCACGGATGCCGAAATACTGGTTATGGCGGCAGGTTTTCTTGGTGCCCGCATCAAACACGATAAAGTCGTGGATCAGCTCCAGAAAGCGCGCCTTACTGCACAACTGTGCCAGATGCTGGTCCAGCAGATTGGCACTCGGCAGATCGACATGGTCGGAATGGATTGGATCGGCTGGCTCTTTCCACTCCAGATAGTATTTCTCGTGGGTTTCGATAGTGCCGTAGCGCACCCCTTGGGTGTCGTTGCCCGCCATCACCAACTGCATGGTGGTGAAGAAGTTACGGATAAAATCCTTCTTCTGGTTATCCAGGTTCTGGTGGATACCTTCAGAGACAGAGACGGTAGAGCGCTTGAGCTCAATGACGCCAAGGGCAATGCCGTTGACATAGAGCACCAGATCCGGCCGTTTCTTATGCTCGCCTTTGACCGTGACCTCTTCGGCAAGGGCAAAGTCGTTGGCCTGCGGATTAGTCCAGTCAACAAGCCAGACGGTCTGGTTTTGCTCGCCTGCCCCTACTTTTTCCTTCACGCCATAACGCAGCAGGCGATAGACCTCCTTGTTGGCGTCATAGAGGATGCGCCCTTCGCCCAGGCTCGCTGCCCGATCCAGTTGCCTGAGTACCTTGGGGATCAGCGCCGCGTCCACGCCCCGCCCCACCAGCCAAGCGGTCAGCAGTTCGGGCTCGACATTCCGGTTGTTCTCCCGCTTATGCCAATCCCCCAGATAGCGATAGCCCAGCTTCTGCTCGAAAAGATGGATCACGCGGTTCTGGGTTGCCCGCTCCCGTTGGCCAACTGAAATCATGCTCTCTATCCCTGTTATTCTCTCAAGCTGCCACGACAACCGCGCAGCCGCTCTTATTCGTTATACCCACTTCGTTACACCAACCCCTGCTGCAAACGGGTCAAGGCGATCTGCAGACTGCGATCATCAAACAGCCGCGCCTTGCGCTCACCCCACGGGGTTCCCGCTGGCCAGCGATGCAACCCCTCTCGCAGCGCGCTCAGCGTCGGCGCACAGCCCTCTTCGGCGATCAACCAATCGACCGTGGCCAATAACTCCATGCCATAGGGCGACTCAAAACCATCGATTAACGCGGTCGTCTGCTCCAGTATCGGTAAAAATGCTTTGGCCTCGGTCTGGAGATAAACGGCAAGCTCTTGTTTTTTGGCCTCATTAAACCAGATGACATCAAACGGCTTGCTATCCGGAATGCGCTTGTCGGACTGCAGATAACTGCCGTCCATCGCATTGAGCAGATGGGTCAGATTGTTGGCATAAGGGCCATAACGATGGGCCTTAAACTGCAACTGCAGCGGATCCCCCAGCGGGTTACGGCCAATGACCCGAGCCAGAAACCAGGCCAGTTTCTGGATCTCCAGCAAGCTGCACTCCATTCCTAAAAACCAGTAGCGGCGTACCAGTTCAGCAATCAAGGCCCGAGCCGGAGTCAGCTCCGCCACCCCGCCCCGCTTGGCCACATTTTGGTATTGGCTACTGGGCTCATAGAGCAGGATATCGATATCCAGATCGCCCAGTGCCGTTTCAATCGCCTGTTTGACCTCTGGCCAAGGCAGACCACCGTTGCCAGCCCCCAGCGGCGGAATGGCAATCGAAGAGACCTGCTGCGCCTGTAACCAGGCCCGTAGATCCTGCAAACCATCCTGGATCCACGCCATCTGTGCCGGATTGCGCCAGTGCTGTTTGGTCGGAAAATTCACGATCCAGCGCGGCCCCAGCAGCTCACCCGTCTGGGTAATAAACATCTTGCCGGTGACGACATCACCCTGTTTGCACGCCTCGGCATAGGCGCGCATATTGGCCGGGAACCGCTCCTTGAACATCAAGGCGATCCCCTTGCCCATGACACCGACGGTGTTGACGGTATTCACCAGCGCTTCCACCGGAGCATCCAGCAGATTGCCTGTTGTATATCGAATCATCTGAAATACCACCCATCACGGACATAGACGGGGCGCGCGACCCCCACCCGATTCATGCATTGTTCCACGCTGTTCTTTATTTCTTCGTTGTAACACACCACGCCCAGCAACGCCTCGATGGGGCAATGTTGATGGATCAAGGCCTCGGCCTGATAGCGTTCCAGCTTGCTCAAATCGTCCGCATCACGCTTGAAATCACGGCGCTGCAACAGTGGCCAGTCAATCCGCCCCAGATC
>NZ_JAPDBQ010000219.1:0-4134 GCF_027705325.1 Aeromonas sp. QDB18 | reverse complement strand
GCATGCAGTCGTGGCAAGCCCTCCGATGCCATATCGGCTCTTGAAGCTGGCTGAGGGTCATGGGTAATCAGGAATGGAATTGATATAGTATTTTAATTTCTTATATAAAAACGGCGCCTTACGGCGCCGTTTTTATTATCACTAACCCAACCAACATTACTGCAGCAGGGAGATATCCGCCACTTGCAGGAACAGGTTGCGCAGGTTGTTCAGCAGCGCCAGACGGTTGGCCTTGAGGGCTTCGTCGTCGGCCATCACCATCACCTCGTTGAAGAAGGTGTCGACCGGCTCGCGCAGGGCGGCCAGACGGGTGAGGGCAGCCTGATAGTCACCGGCGGCGAACAGCGGGGCCAGTTCGGCTTGCAGTTCGGCAACCTGGGTGGCCAGCGCCTTCTCGGCGGCATCGACCAGCAGTTCCGGTTTGACGGCAGTCGACAATTCGCCTTCGACCTTGGCCAGAATGTTGCTCACGCGCTTGTTGGCGGCAGCCAGTGCCAGAGCGGCATCCAGCGTGCGGAAGTGGCTGACGGCCTTGACGCGACGATCGAAGTCGAGCGGACGGGTCGGGCGGCGGGCCAGTACGGCCAGCACCACGTCGGCACCGATGCCTTCGTCCTGATAGGCGGCGCGGAAGCGGCCCAGCATAAAGTCGACCACGTCGGTAACGACGGTTTTGTTGGTCAGCTTGTCGCCGTAGACGCGTACCGCTTCTTCAACCAGTTCAACCAGATCCAGATCCAGCTGCTTCTCGGTCATGATGCGCAGGGCACCGATGGCGGCGCGACGCAGGGCGAACGGGTCCTTGTCACCCTTGGGCAGCATGCCGATGCCGAAGATACCGGCCAGGGTGTCGAACTTGTCGGCCAGCGCGACGGCGCAGGCAACCAGACCGGACGGCAGGGCATCGCCGGCAAAGCGCGGCATGTACTGCTCGTTGAGGGCCACGGCCACCGCTTCGTCTTCGCCATCGTGACGGGCGTAGTGCATCCCCATGACACCCTGGGTGTCGGTGAACTCGCCGACCATGTTGGTCATCAGGTCACACTTGGAGAGCAGACCGGCACGCTTGGCCTGAGCTACGTCGGCGCCGATACGCTCGGCGATAAAGCCGGCGACGGTCTCGATGCGCTCGACCTTGGCCTTGACGGTGCCCAGCTGTTGCTGGAACAGCACGGTTTCAAGGCGCGGCAGGCGGGAGGCCAGAGTCTGCTTGAGGTCGGTCTTGAAGAAGAACTCGGCGTCAGAGAGACGGGGGCGAACCACCTTCTCGTTGCCGCTGATGATCTGGCTCGGGTCTTTGGACTCGATGTTGGTGACGAAGATGAACTTCGGCAGCAGCTTGCCGTTCTTGTCGTAGACCGGGAAGTACTTCTGGTCACCCTTCATGGTGTGCACCAGCGCTTCAGCCGGAACGGCCAGGAACTTCTCTTCGAAGTTGGCGGTCAGCACCACAGGCCACTCGACCAGTGCGGTCACTTCTTCCAGCAGGGCGTCGTCCAGATCGGCTACGCCACCGAAGGCGGCAGCGGCCGCTTCGACGTCAGCCTTGATCTTGGCCTTGCGCGCCATAAAGTCGGCAATCACCATGCCGCGCTCCTGCAGGATCTGCGGGTACTGGCTGGCGTTGTCGATGGTGAACTCGCTCTCGCCCATAAAGCGGTGGCCGCGAAGGGTGCGGGCAGAGTCGATACCCAGAATGTGGGCGGGCACCAGATCCCCATCCAGCAGCAGGGTCACGGTGAAGACCGGACGCACAAACTGGATGGTCTTGTCGCCCCAGCGCATCATTTTCGGGATCGGCAGTTTGGCCAGTGCCTGGCTAACCAGCTCGCCCAACAGTTCTTTGGCTGGACGGCCTTCGACCTTGGCGGTGTGAACCAGCCATTCGCCCTTGTCGGTGACCAGACGCTCGGCCTGCTCAACGGTGATGCCGTTGCCACGGGCCCAGCCTTCGGCGGCCTTGGTCGGCTTGCCTTCGGCATCGAACGCCTGTGCTACGGCCGGGCCGCGCTTCTCGACGCTCTTGCTCGGCTGTTCGCCAGCCAGCCCGCTCACCTTCAGCGCCAGACGGCGCGGTGAGGCAAACCACTCGACGTCGCCAAAGGCCAGATCGGCCTTGGTCAGTTCGGCTTTGAAGTTGTCGGCAAAGGCTTCGGCCAGGGAGCGCAGGGCTTTGGGCGGCAGCTCAGCAGTACCGATCTCTACCAGAAATGTATGTTGTGCCATGTCCGTTCCTTAACCTTGCTTGTTCTCTGTGCGCTGACACATGGGGAAACCCAGCGCTTCGCGGGAGGCGTAGTATGCCTCTGCCACGGCCTTGGTCAGGGTGCGAATGCGCAGGATGTAGCGCTGACGCTCGGTGACCGAGATGGCCTTGCGGGCATCCAGCAGGTTGAAGGAGTGAGCGGCCTTGAGGATGCGCTCGTAGGCAGGCAGCGGCAGCGGTTTTTCCAGTGCCAGCAGATTCTGGGCTTCCTTCTCGTACTGCTCGAAGCAGTGGAACAGGAACTCCACGTCGGCGTGTTCGAAGTTGTAGGTGGATTGCTCCACTTCGTTCTGGTGGAACACGTCGCCGTAGGTGGTCTTGCCCAGGGGGCCGTCAGACCAGACCAGGTCGTAGACGCTGTCGACGCCCTGGATGTACATGGCCAGACGCTCGAGACCGTAGGTGATCTCGCCGGTGACCGGCTTGCACTCGAGGCCGCCAACCTGCTGGAAGTAGGTGAACTGGGTCACTTCCATGCCGTTCAGCCACACTTCCCAACCCAGGCCCCAGGCACCCAGCGTCGGGTTTTCCCAGTTGTCTTCCACGAAGCGGATGTCGTGGATCTCGGGATCCATGCCCAGCTCTTTCAGGGAGCCCAGATAGAGTTCCTGAATGTTGTCGGGGGAGGGCTTGATGATCACCTGGAACTGGTAGTAGTGCTGCAGGCGGTTCGGGTTCTCACCGTAGCGGCCGTCAGTCGGACGGCGGGACGGTTGTACGTAGGCGCAGGCGATGGGCTCCGGGCCCAGGGCGCGCAGGCAGGTCATGGGGTGGGAGGTACCGGCACCCACTTCCATATCCAGCGGCTGAATGATGGTACAGCCCTGGCGGGACCAATAGTCCTGCAACTGCAGGATCAGGCCCTGAAAGGTTTTGACATCGAATTTTTGCATAGTGTTTTTCGCGCGAAATGAAATCAGAGCAAGATTTGCTGAATGTGAACCGAGGGAGTATACCGTCTGGCATGGTCGGATAATAGGCGAAATTACAGGGGATTAGTGGGGCTATGTTGCCGCTTGCCCTATGATGTCGCCGACGCAAGCGGCCTGCCGATGGCCGATGAAAAACAGGGGAGAGGAAATGGAACTGCGTTGCGCCTGGGTGACCAGAGACCCGGAATACATCGAATACCATGACAAGCAGTGGGGCAGGCCGGTGTATGACGCCCGCGAGTTGTTTGCCAAGCTCTGCCTCGATGGCCAACAGGCGGGGCTGTCGTGGATCACCATCCTCAAGCGCACCGAGAGCTACCATCGCGCCTATGCGGATTTTGATCCGGTGCGCATCGTGCAGTTCGACGACCAGGACGTGGCGCGGCTGATGCAGGATACCGGCATCATCCGCAACCGGCTCAAGGTGCAATCGATCATCAAAAATGCCCGCGCCTATCTGGCGCTGGAGGCGGAAGGCATCGACTTCGTCGATTATCTGTGGAGCTTTGTCGGCGGCGCCCCCATCGTCAACCAGCGTCAGGGCAACGGCGACATTCCGGCGACCTCGCCGGAGTCGGATGCCATGTCCAAGGCCCTCAAGAAGCGCGGCTTCACCTTCGTCGGCAGCACCATCTGCTACGCCTTCATGCAGGCGGTGGGCATGGTGAACGATCATCTGGTGACCTGCCCCTGCCACGCCGAGTGCCAGCAAGCAGCGGCGACGTGAAGGGGAAATGCACGAAGAAGGGAGGCTCAAGCCTCCCTTCTTTTTTTGCTCTGAATCAGCAGGGCTCAAGGGTGCGGTCGAGCGCCTCGCACACCTCGTGGCTGCTCATCAGCCGCACGAAGGGGCCGGCCAGGGTGCAATGCTGATCAGTTAAGGATCCATTGACCGATCCTTCTGCTGTAGGACAATCCGGAACCAATCACTGGTTC
>NZ_JAPDBQ010000218.1:0-4177 GCF_027705325.1 Aeromonas sp. QDB18 | reverse complement strand
AAGCAAGCAGGAAAGTGGGATCAAGAGACGATCGTCTCATTTTTCCTGTGTCAATACTGTTCCGGTGAATACTTACATTTACCCGAGCCAGACCAACCTGATAGAGCAAAGAACCGCAGCCGATACGGGCATGGTTCACGGCCAGAATTGGAACAAAGAAGAGCAGGGCGCTGATGCTGACGTTTAACCTAGACCGCTAACACCAAAGAAGAAAACAGCGCCATTGCTGGTATTCAAACTGAACTTAAATCGGCCACCAAGATGCTGCTGACAACGCATTGGTTTGGATGATTCACCCAACCTCAACGACCGAGCTTGAAAACCAGCAGGATTCAATATTGCCTGCTATCGCAACCGCTCTTGCCACTACAACTCAATTGCTTGGCAAACCGCACAACATTTTAGTTATGGGGCGCGCGGCTTTATCGCGCGTCCCAGTGAGCGAAGCGAACGACTTAAACTATTTGTTATACAAATCTAATTAGCGAGCCGCTCCGCTTTGCTTTCCAATAAGCATCACGGATTTCTTTGATGTAGTTTTTACCTAATGTGACATTGTATGTTGTCAGTAGGCCATCACACACAAGAATTCCGTTAAATGGGATTAGTGCGGTATTAACCACGGCAAACTCTTTGGATAGTTCTTCGATGCGCGTTGTTAATGCAAATGCCATATAGAAAGCACCTGTCTCTATATGCATAAAAGCATAACCATCTTTATAATTTTTAAGATATATGAATTTTCCATAAACTGCACGTCTCAGGTTGTTCACAAAATCGCCACCAACAACACCTGACATTGCATCATTAATTTCATCAAGGCAGTTATAAATTTCAGGTCGAATGACTGCAAACTCCAAAGCGCCATCTGGAAGCAATCCACCATTCAAGTACATCATCACCGCTTGATATTTATATAATAAATCATCTGCAATACTTCGTTGAATAAGCATTCATGAGTACCATTTGTATCGTATAACGTTTGACATGAGCGGCGCGACCCGGCTTGCCGGGGCACGTCCGCTCGATGGAAGGGTTAGCCGCCACCTGCGGAGAGACGAATGGATGCTGGAGAGAGGACTTGCACAGAGATTGTGTCCATTGCGCTTGCACTCTCTTGAAACCAGTCGCGCAGCGCTGTGCCACCCATAATTCTCGGCGTTCCGTTGCTATTAGCTCTACGGTTTATGGTGCCCAGAACCGGCTGTGCCGCATCTCCCAAGAACAACTCGATCGTTTCTCCATCCGAGGCAATGTGCTTCTGTGAAGATACACCCACATTGAAGAAGCCCGAACGAAAGTATGTCGGCTGCAGCGTGAAGTGAAATCTCTCGGTTGCGGTTGGTGTCAGCTCTGGGAGCGACTCCGCGGACTCAGTCTCGGGCTCAAGAGGCTTTTCAGGCTTTCCGCCGTTCCACGGAGGATTAAGCTTCCGAATGATGTCGTCCTCCAGCGCTGCGGCGAGATTGAGATGGAACATTCCATAGTGAAGGAGGCCGTTGTCGGGCAACGCTAATATCTCGATAGCTGCTCCGCGCGCAAGCAAATCGAGTATGCGGCGGTTGTTATTCACGTTGGTCGTTTGTGTTCTAGTCGGCGTCCTGTAGCCCGACATGCGGACTGCGAGGGTTCGAACCGTTTTCCCCACGTACATGACCTCCGCATCGCAGACGAAAGCATAAAGGATGTTCGTTTGTGTGGCATGCCGCGTGAGGTCGAACTTGAGCTTCCCGTTGACGAGTAGCCAGTGACCGGCGGGTTGGAATCCAATTTGAAGTAGGCGGTTCATGGCTGTCCGTGGAGGCTAACGCCCCAATAAGCCGCCGAAAGGAGCGCAGCGTATTGAGGTCGGTTTAATTGGCTTGTTAGAGTGCTTCTTCAACTTTTATGCCTGCTGCAGAATACAAGGTTTGTATTGTACTTTTCGCCAGTGCTATTAACTCTTGTAGCACTTGAAGTGCTGGTTTTGTTGGGTCTATGTTACCAATTACAATTTCCACGGGCACATCTAATTCCTGCTCAATTATGTTTGACGGCGGCACTTTGGCTTTTCTTCTCTGCGTCCAAGTCATTGGCTGTACTTGCCAAGCAACATCGCGATAATTATTACCAAAGCCACAATTCATTAAACCAGATGGAAAATCAGGAACCAGTTTTTGAATCATTGAGCTACTAATTTTCGTGAAGTTACCTGTTGGGACTAATAACTTGTGTTTATCCATAACATCCAAGTCGTGAATGGCACAAAGAAGCGCATTCCCACCATCTCTATATGGCTTTAAACTCGCTAGTGCGTGAGCAAAATCTGTCGAAACTCTCGAAGGTATACCGGTCAAAACAGAGTCTTTCAGGGCAGTCTCTGTAGAGGTGATTGGAAATTGAATGCTTTTTCTTTCTCCATCAGATTTTGCATGCCTCTCAGTACAATTCCAATATGCATGATCAATAGCAGCTCTAAGATTATGGAGAATATCGCCAATTATTACGGTAGCTTCATTAGCAACATCTTCGTTTCGCTTTGCAAATGTTGCTCTTTCACCAGTTTTGCAATTAGTTTCTAAGAAATAACCGAACGGCTTTTTCTTTTTAAACATTTGTGCAAGTTCCGCATAATGCTTTTCTGCACGTTTCACTTTCAAGTAGGCACTATCCATATTTGCACTCTAACAATTTATTGTACGGAATCTATCCGTGATTTTGGGGTGGATCGGGTCGTCATAGTCTGGTGTGAGACTATGTACCGGAAGCTTGAAAATCCCGGATAAAGCCCGCTTTGGCAATGTTTTTGTACCGCATAGATTATGCAAAAATGCGGAAAGTTTCTTCATAGTCAGCAATGGGACTTGCTCGTGTATATACTGTTTATATATACATGTGGAGGTGACTCATGCGCAAGCCTCATTCGCCGTTTTTGGCAAGCATCTATGAGCAGATGTTGATGCTGCGTTACGCGATGGCAACCGTTGAAGCCTATCTGCACTGGATCAAGGCATTTATCCGTTTTTCCCGGATGAAGCATCCGGTCGAGCTGGGTGAGGCGGAGGTTCAGCAATTTTTGTCCTATCTGGTCACCGAGCGCCATGTGGCTGTCAAGACTCAGGCCCAGGCGTTGAATGCGCTGGTCTTCTTGTATCGCACTGTCTTGTTACGGCCTCTGCAGCTCGAGATGAAATTTACGCGCAGCCAGCGCCCTCCCAAACTGCCAACTGTTTTGACGCAAAGTGAAGTCCGAGCCTTGTTGCTGGCTATGCCAGTTCATCTTCGTCTCTTGGCGCAACTGATGTATGGCAGCGGACTCAGGCTGATGGAGGTGATGCGCCTGCGCGTGCAGGATATCGACTTCAACTACCTCTGCCTGATTGTCTGGAATGGCAAAGGGGGCAAGCACAGGCGTGTGACTCTGGCCTCGGAACTCATTCCGGCCCTGCGGGAGCAAATTGCCTACGTCCAGCGCTTTTATATGACGGACTGCTTAAACGACGCGTATGCCGGGGTGGCCTTGCCGACGGCATTGGCGCGCAAGTATCCGGCCGCCAGCAAAGAGCTGGGTTGGCACTACCTGTTTCCGGCATCCCATCTGAGTCGCGATCCTGTCGATGGGGCCTTGCGTCGACATCATCTGGATCCAACCACCCTGCAAAAAGCGGTTCGTGCCACGGCGCGTCAGTTGCAGCTGGGAAAACCGGTCACCTGTCATACCTTGCGCCATTCCTTTGCCACCCATTTGCTGGCGCGGGGGGCGGATATTCGAACCGTGCAGGAGCAACTGGGCCATTCTGATGTTCGAACCACACAAATTTATACCCATGTGCTGCAAAACGGCGCCAATGGGGTACGTAGCCCTTTGTCTGATCTGTAATGGTTGGGGGGCGGGACGCTCGGTTTTTCAGAACGAGTGGCCTGACGCAGGCACGCTACCGCCCTTAGGTTACAGCTCCTAGAGGCTGACATCCGTTTCAGGTGGTGGCTTGTTACCCGGGCCATTTTCATCCTGATGGCCTGTTCTTTTCGTCAAACTATGCTACGGATTTCAGTTTCATATGGAAATAAATAATCGACGGGATTTGCAAAAATGTGCGATAGACAGGGAAGGTGCGAACAAGTTCCTGATATGAGATCATCATGTTCATCCGGAGCGCATCCCAGAGGGACATCATGAGCCATCAACTCACCTTCG
>NZ_JAPDBQ010000217.1:0-4177 GCF_027705325.1 Aeromonas sp. QDB18 | reverse complement strand
AGCAGCGAAAATCGATACAGAACAGGACCTTAGAAGGAATTTCAAATGAAGTGTTTTCTTAAGGTCCTGTATATGAACGATGAATATGGTTATGGCCAGCATGATGCGCAGAGTTTTAAATTCAGCGTAGAGAGTTGCAATGAGAAAGTGCCGGTGCTGCTTGGTAATGCTCAAAAGAAGAAATTTACGCAGAATGACGTGTCACTATTTAAGGTGCTGCATGAGAAAGTGATGGAGGAAAATAATGTTGCAAAGGAGGCATATCGCAGTGGAATTAAATTGGTCAACATGCCCCCCAAGAAAGACCTCGACAAATGCTATGGCTACTTATCAGATTACATGAGTCTTTACAGCGCAGCCCTCTCTGCTCGGGGTTAGCATCTGGCGTTCCACTATAATGCCTCGCTGTTTACTAATCCCTGCGCTTTGGAGTCCTAAACCCCAGGTGATAGATAGCAATCATGGTACTCACGAAGAAGAGTAAGAACGGCAGCACAGTCCTGAATGGGAATGCACTGGGGGCCTGCCCCTCTCTCGGTATGGTCATCATCTTATAGTCACGAAAATGCCAGATTCGACCGCTCATATCTGCCAGACGGTAAGACCGGTCCCAGGCGGTGGTGACATCACCCGTGAGGGTTTGATCGTTCGGAAGTGTCACGGTGACTTGATGGCGAACAGTGCTGACCGATTGCCATTGAACGCCAAAATCCATGACTCGCATTGCCAGCCATAACCAGCACAAACCGGCTAGAAAAATCACAGGGACATCGAGTGTTCTATTCAACATTCATTGGGCTTCCTTGCGAAGACAGCCAGATCTGAACGCCTGCAGACTTGGCAGGTAAGTACCGCTTTGCAAATTAGTGGTATGCCTCAACCAGATGCTCACCGCGGGACGAATAGGTGAATATGCCGCTTCCACATTGCCCACCGATCGCTGGCTGCATGTAGCCCTGCCGGTGGTCCCAATCCTCACACGTCTGTTCGATCTGGTCGTAAGTGACCTTGAATCGTTTGGCGACATCTCGGAAGGTCGGGTACTGAGCGCCTATCGCTTTCGCTGCAGGCGTGGTCGCATATTCGCTGGCATAACTGAATAGTTCAGATGGAGACACAGAGCATTCCTCTAATCGCGTAGGGGTGAAGCCATCACGCAGCGTGGTTAACATCCTGGTATGGGGTGGGCTGGGGTTCATCGGTGGCCGTTACACTGGTCGGCATTGACTACAGTGATGGCCACCCGGTGTCAGTGTCGGGGATCATGTGGGGTCCGCTTCTTTACTTCAGGAGCAGGGTAAAGCTCCTCGTGATAGAGGGACACGAGGTGTTTGACGGCCGCCTCGATCTCACGCAGTCCCGTCAGGCGTTTAGACAGAAGCCCGCGGTTGACGCCATGTTTCTCCGCAGCCTCCTTCTGAGTGCTGCCTAACACCATCACTTCATACATGGCCTGGATAATGGCGTCTGAGGTCATCTTGGTCAGCGCTATTAGCCCGTCGAATTGTTTCTTGTTCATCTACGAAGTCCTACAACAACCAACGGATGATAAGGGTCATATTCTCTCTCCGGTAAGCGTCCCTCAAAGTAGCTTGGGACGCCCCATAGGCAACATCGAGTATCCGTCCGGGCAGGACTCTGACCATGATGTGGTCGGGCTACCGGGCAGAGTACCCATCTATCATCCCTGCTAGGCCGGTCATAAAGCAAGAAAAATGACTAATAAAGGTCATTTGGTTGCTCGGAGTGGCAGTCTTAGCCGGACATTTTGATTCTGCAGCGTTAAAAATGAAAAAAGCCACTGTGTGTTGAACACGAGTGGCTTAGTGAGTTAATGGAACATCATGCCGGTCAAGGTCACGAGTTCACGTAAGTTGCGGAACAGCTGGCTGTGCGCTGCTTTCGCAGAGCTTGGCTCGTTGTCGAACATGCACATCTCTTTGATCACGTAACCCTTCATGGGAACACGTTGGAGATAGCACAGAGCGGAGTTGTCCGCAGTGGTAATGGCACCGTTGAGCAGGGTCACCTTGAGGGTGTTAAGACAAACTCTATATTCGAAACCATCTCCTTCCCGAACAATGCTGTTCTCGGTATCGAGCGTACAGCGCCGTTGCTGACGTTTCAGCAGATCAGCGAGTTGAGCAGTGATGGAGGTGCAACCACCGGCGTTAAGCAGGTAGGCGGCGTTCAGTTGGCTCAGATTAGTGATGCACATAATATGTTTCCTTTGCCAAAAGGCATTTAGGTCCAAAAAGGACATGGTCAAGACCGGTCAGGTCTTTGATCGGGGGGTATATCCAGAAGGATTGGAGCAATGCCCTCTCAGGTGAGAGGGGCATTGTTGGGGGGGTTGCTTAGGCTGCTTTGTGGGTCGGGGCGCTGAATTGCGATCCGGCACCACCAGACAGTGCTGCGAGCATATTACTGCCCAGCGCAAAGCCGACTGCTTCGAATGGTGGCCAGCAGACAGACTGCCCAAGAACCTCATGGGCGGTTGTATCACTTAACCCGTCGATAATACTGACGGGAATACCTTTACCTCTAGCGTGCTCAATAGGAGTGAGCAAACGAGAGAGCGCAGGATCAGTTGGATGACAAATAAACGGCTCGGTGGAGCGCGCCTTATTATACCCCTTGGCCACACAACCATATTTTTCGTCGCTTGCTTTAATTAGCTGGCGGCGAAATCCTTTCCCAGCCTCTAAATCTCTCAATTCTTTATCTGCCAGGTAATCATAAGTTTTCCACATCGGTGAATTATCTGGAATATTCTCCAAAATATCACCAACACAGGATTCTTTGACCTTGGTAGGAATCAGAGTTTCGAGCACTGCCGTTTCCATGGCACCGGGGGTTCTGGCAATAACACAAAGCCGTTGCCGATCCTCGATACAGCCATGTTGACTGGCATCTAAGATGGTTTCTTCCAGCACGTAACCGCGACTGGAAAGCACCGAACGGATGACCGCCATACTCGCCGTGGACGAATATGGGACCACGTTCTCGATGACCACAATGCTGGGGTTTAGCGCAGTTACCGCCGAAAGGAAGTAATAGAACAATGCCCCTGCTTCTTGATGGTCTTCAGCGCAAGCCAATTTGTTTTTAGCTCTGCCAGATAAACTAGCGCCTGTGCATGGGATTCCAGCACAAACGACATCTACAGATG
The DNA here is from genome assembly GCF_027705325.1 of Aeromonas sp. QDB18. Taxonomy (NCBI): domain Bacteria; kingdom Pseudomonadati; phylum Pseudomonadota; class Gammaproteobacteria; order Aeromonadales; family Aeromonadaceae; genus Aeromonas; species Aeromonas sp. QDB18. The sequence continues at coordinate 1,005 of NZ_JAPDBQ010000217.1, read as the reverse complement.
TGCCGCGTGGATTGAAATGCTCAATACCACCCTCAAACAAAACAGAATCTGCTTTGAACAAATGGTAGTTGTTGGCGAGCGAACTCTCCAGATACTTCGACTCAAGCTCTACGGCGACCTTCACGTAACTGGTAACACCAGCACGTTCAAGCCCTGCATGAACTGCATTGTCCAGTACACCACCGCCGTGGAATAACGACGCCACAGTGATAGCTTCCCCCGTCGCCAGCTTGCGCTGAAGACGTTCGACCCGCTCCTTAGCATCACTGCTAGAGACCTGGGCGGTTATCACCATTTTCTTGTCACGAATGGCAATGCGGATCTCTTCCGATTCGGAAAAGAGGTCCAAAAATTCACGACTATTCATGTCAATAACTGGGAGATAACTCTCGTCCGAACCCCTCAGCTTGCGCCGAGAGACCGTGCCAGAATAATTCTCCAAGTCAGTCCCAAAGGTCACTTTCACTTGGCCCGCGTCCTGATCGAAATTCAGTTGGTATTTCATACCAATCTCGATTCCTTCGCGTTCCAATTTCCGACCTTCGAGCCACACGCGGGGTAAACCTTTATTTGTAGAGCCGATCTTAGTTGCGATTACAGTAGCCATAATAAAAATCTCCATTGCCAAAAGGCATTTAATTCCATAAAGGAAGGGTGTCGTATTACCGAATGGGTAAGTGAATAAGCCTGAAGGAAATCAGGCTGATTTTGAGCGCAACATAACCATCAGTTGAAACGCCTCTTGGTAAAGTCGTTCCAGGTTGTCGTAGGTAAGGTAAATAACAGCTCCATTTAAGAAAGCTGCCTTTTTCCAACCAGCGACCACAGCTACTTCGAGAGCAGAAATATACTCATCGACATTGCTATGCCCAATCTGATACCGGTGCCCGTCCATTACCAACCAAGCAGAGGCTTGTTTAGTGCAGGTACATGTACAGGATCTTTAGCTACAACCAATTGAAATAGATAGAAAAAAGGCTTCGTTTGTGATCTGATTTAATCGCA
>NZ_JAPDBQ010000216.1:0-4195 GCF_027705325.1 Aeromonas sp. QDB18 | reverse complement strand
TGGTGTGTTTGGAGACAGCCAGTTTACCAGCACCCTGTCTGTCAACTTCCACTTCCCCAAGATCCCGCGAAGAACCTCTTTTTTCCTCCCCAAGGTCCCATTTCGAGTTTTCGTTGTGAACAACGCAAAAACGGCTATTCATGAAATATTCTAATGATTGACAACAGGTGATGTAGTGACATTCCTTGCTAAGTTGATAGCTGGCCTCCGCCCCCGCCAAATAGGTGGGATATGAGGTCTGCCGATCTGCTGAAATTTTGGCAGATTTAAGAACTTTTTCTACGAAGTCTCACACAGAAAAAGTTCTATAAATAGCTGAAATTTCGGCAGATTGAGCACCCTAATTGGCCCCTTTGCCCTTGTTGGCGGGCCAAACGGGAAAATCAAAAACGGCAGATTTTCACAGCCAGCACCGAGGCCACGACTGGAGGCCAGATGCTGTGATAGGATCACGCTATTTCGAGCGTTCCACGGGGTTTCCATGACAACCAATATCTCATCCCTTGCCAACCTTATCTGGTCGGTGGCTGACCTCCTGCGAGGTGATTTCAAACAGTCCCAGTATGGCCGCATCATCCTGCCATTCACCGTGTTACGTCGTCTTGAGTGCGTACTGGCCCCGACCCGTGACAAGGTGCTGGCCACCGCCGAGAGCACCAAGGCCATGCCCGAGCTGGCCCGCCATAAGCTGCTGCTCAATGCCGCCGGGCAGAGCTTCTACAACACCGCCAAGCTCACCTTGGATAACCTTGGCGAGAAGCAGATTGGCGACAACCTGGATGCCTATGTGCGGGGCTTTTCCCGTGAGGCATTCGAGGTGTTCGAGCACTTCAACTTTGCCGCCAGCATCGATCTGCTGGAAGATGCCGACCTGCTCTACAAGGTGGTTCGCAACTTCGCCAACGTCGATCTCTCCCCCGAAACCGTCGACAACTACCACATGGGTCTGGTGTTCGAGGAGCTGATCCGCAAGTTTGCCGAGAGCTCCAACGAGACCGCCGGTGAGCACTTCACCCCCCGTGACATCGTCCGCCTGACCACCTCCCTGGTGTTTGCCGCCGATGACGAGGCCCTGACCACCGCAGGCGTGGTGCGGACCATCTATGACCCCACCGCGGGCACTGGCGGCTTCCTCTCCTGCGGCATGGAGTACCTGCACGAGCTGAACCCGGCGGCCCGTCTGGCCACCTTCGGGCAGGAGCTCAACCCCGAGTCATTCGCCATCTGTAAGGCCGACATGCTGATCAAGGGGCAGGACATCAGCAACATCAAGCTGGGCAATACCCTCTCCGACGACCAGTTGCCGCTGGAGAAGTTCGACTACTGCCTCTCCAACCCGCCATTCGGGGTGGACTGGAAGAAGGTCGAGAAGCAAGTGCGGGACGAACACCTGCTAAAGGGCCACAGCGGCCGCTTCGGGGCAGGTCTGCCCCGTGTCTCTGACGGCTCACTCTTGTTCCTGCAACATCTGATCGCCAAGATGAAGCCGGAGGGTGCCCGGATCGGCATCATCCTCAACGGCTCCCCGCTCTTTACCGGTGGAGCGGGCAGCGGCGAGAGCGAGATCCGCCGCTACATTCTGGAACACGACCTGCTCGATACCCTGGTGGCCCTGCCCACCGACATGTTCTACAACACCGGCATCGCCACCTATATCTGGGTGCTGTCGAACCACAAACCGGCCGAGCGTAAGGGCAAGGTGCTGCTGATCAACGCCAGCGACATGCACAGCCCCATGCGAAAATCCTTGGGCTCCAAGCGTAAGCAATTGAGCGACGAGGCCATTGAGCAAATCGTCCGCCTCGCCAGCCGTTATGAAGAAGGGCCCATCGCCAAGATCTTCCCCACCACCGCCTTCGGTTATCGCCGTATCACGGTGGAGCGGCCGCTGAAACTTGCATTCTACCCACAGGATGCCGAGCGCCTTGCCAGCCTCACCGCCGACAAGGGCTGGGACAAGCTCGATGGCTCCCTGCAGTCTGTCATTCTCACTGCCTTGGGCCAGTTCGCTGAGGCCAAGTTGCTCTCTCGCGACAAATTCAAAAAGCAACTGACCAAGCTGCTAGGTGAGGTCAAGCTACCCGCCCCGGCCTTCAAGCTGCTGGTGAGCCATCTGGCTGAGCAGGACGACGCTGCCGAGGTATGTAAAGCCAAGGGCGAGCCGGAAGCCAACCCGGATCTGCGGGATAACGAAAACGTGCCGCTCGGGGAAGATATTTATGAGTATCTCAAGCGTGAGGTGTTGCCCCATGTACCGGATGCCTGGATTGACACCAGCAAAACCGATCCGCTCGATGGTCAGGTGGGCATCGTCGGTTATGAGATCCCCTTTAACCGCCACTTCTATCAGTACCAGCCGCCCCGCGAGCTGGCAGCCATCGACGCCGATCTCGATGCGGTCGCCAAGGAGATTATGCAGTTGCTGGCGGAGGTACACTCATGAGCGAAGTTGTTGCGACTGCTCAGCAAGGGCTGGCGGGAAAATATCCCCCCTATCCGGAATATAAGGATTCTGGAGTGGTGTGGTTGGGGGATGTGCCAGAGCATTGGGTACTTTCTCGGGTTAAAGATGTTGCCGTTGTCTTTGGGGGATATCCTTTTGATTCTCAGAGATTTAGTCCTGACGTTGGTGTACCATTGATAAGAATTCGTGATATTAACACTGAGCTTACGGCAGTTTATTTTGACGGTGATGTACCGCAAGAAGCTATTGTTGAAAATAATGATGTGCTGATTGGGATGGATGGTGAGTTCAATGTTGCTCGATGGAAAGGGGGCAAAGCAGCTCTAAATCAACGAGTCGCATGTGTTCGAACTGACTCGGATGAATTAACGACATTGTTATTCTATACGCTTCCCTTTAGTCTCAAAGTGGTAAACGACTTAACTTATTACACAACAGTCAAGCACCTCTCACTTGAGGATATAAAGAAGACAATATTTGCCTTGCCTCAAGGCGAGGAACTTTCCAACATAGTGGCCTTCCTCGACTACGAAACCGCCCGAATTGATCGGCTGATTGCTCAGCAGCAGTGGCTGATCGAACTGCTCAAAGAGAAGCGGCAGGCGGTGATCTCCCACGCAGTACGTACTAGGGCAAGCGAAGGTCATATAAAACTCGCATATGCCATCAACTTGCTAACGGGTTACCCCTTTGCTAGCTCCGGTTTTAAGTCCACAAAAGATACGCATATTCCTCTTTTACGTGGGGCTAATGTTGGGGTCGATCAAATAAAATGGGATGATGTAGTCTACTGGGATAGTGAGGATTGCTCCCATTTGGATGATTATTACCTTGAGCGTGGTGATATTGTTTTTGGTATGGACCGCCCTTGGATTAGTAGTGGTGCCAGAGTCGCTGAAATTACACAACATGATACTCCTTGCCTGCTGTTGCAGCGGGTGGCTCGGATTCGAGCCAAGGCCAATCATTTCCAGTCTTATATTAAGCTGTGTCTCTCTAGCAATGAATTCAGAAATTATGTTGAGGCTGATTTAACAGGTGTTAGTGTGCCACATATTAGCCCTGATCAAATCAAGGGTTTTTTAATTAGAAACCTTCCATATGATGAACAGGTATCTGTAACAAATGAAGTGCTACAAGTACTTGAGAAATTGAACGCAGTTGAAAGAGCTGCATTCAATGCTATCGAGCTACTCCAAGAACGCCGCACCGCCCTAATTTCCGCCGCTGTGACTGGTAAGATCGACCTACGAGGCTGGACGCCACCCAGTGATGAGGAGGCCGCATGAGCGATATCAAACTGTTCCGTTATGGTCAGCATGGGGTGAGCGAACTGGAAGGCAAGGCCGCCATGGTGGAAAAGCAGTTGCAGACTCTGATAGAGCAGCAGATGCGGCGTTTTTCAAGATAGTTGTCGCGCAAAGCTGTTTTAAGCAGCCTCTTTTTGCTCCGGCTCGGGTTTCTCGGGCCGCTCCGGATTTAGCATCACGGCACCGATAGGTGTCCAGTCTCGCGTCTTGCCACTCCACCTCGCTGGGTGTTGTGCTCGGGCGGCCTGGTACACAGCATCCCGTTTCGCCAGCAGGGCTTTATCGTCACCCCGATGCCGCTCGTTGGGTGTGACGAAGCGGATACGGCTATGCCGGTGCTCTTCGTTATACCAGGCCATAAAGTCGCGCACCCACTCCCTGGCCGCTTCCAGACTGGCAAAGCCGTCTGATGGCCACTGCG
>NZ_JAPDBQ010000215.1:0-4200 GCF_027705325.1 Aeromonas sp. QDB18 | reverse complement strand
TCATGCCTCCCTCGCTTTTTTGTCCTGATACTACGTGGACTGGAACTCAAATTCTCTTAAGTGAACAGCATTGCTGCTGTGACAGGCCCTTTTTCATTTTCTGTTGTTCCGAGGGTCAGGCTTCGGCTTTATTCAGCCACTCCACCCTGTACTGGGCGCCGGTGCCCTGGGCCAGCCTGGCGCACAGGGGTTTCAAGAAGGCTTCGATCTGCTCGTCCAGCATCCAGGGGGGGCTGATGATCAGCATGCCGGAGCCGTTCATGCCCCAATCGGCAGTCTGGCCGGCCACTTCCAGCTCGGCCACCAGGACGTTGCCGAAGTTCTCCCGCTTGATCGCTTTGAGCATGTCGCGGGACTTGTCCGCCTCTTGCCCGAGGATGGGATACCAGAGCGCATAGATGCCAGTGGCCCAGCGCTTCTGTGCCTTTTTCAGGGTATCGACCACGGCGAAGTAATCTTCCTTGAGCTCATAGGGTGGGTCGATCAGCACCAGGCCGCGGCGCGGGGTGGGCGGCAGCAGGGCCACCAGCCCCTCGAAGCCGTCGCGATGGTGGACGGCGACGCGGGGGTCGTACCCCATGTTGGCGCGAAGATCTTCCACCTCGTTGTTGTGCAGCTCCATCAGCGCCAGCTTGTCCTGATCGCGGATGAGGCGGCGTGACAGCTCCGGCGAGCCGGGGTAGTAGTGCAGCTGACCATCGCTGTTCATCTCCTCGATGACACCCAGATAGGGGGCCATGGCAGACCACTGGGCCCGCTCATCCCACAGGCGTTTGATCCCGTCGGCATATTCCGCTTTCTTCTGGGACCAGTCGCCGCGCAGGTCGTAGAGACCGCCACCGGCATGGGTGTCCAGCACGATGAAGGGTTTCTCCTTCTTCTTGAGGGACTCGATGATCAGGGCCTGGACGGCGTGTTTGAGCACGTCGGCGTGGTTGCCGGCGTGAAAGGCGTGGCGGTAGCTCAGCATATGAGATCTCTGAGGGGGCCCTGCTGGGCACCCAGTAACGATAGATAGTGAAACAGGTTGCGGCTGTCGCCGCGAAACAGGGCGAGGGTGCGCAGGGTCTGCAGCAAAACCCCCTGTTGCAGCCGCTCCAGCTCCAGTTCGTGGGCCAGCATGGTCTGGTACTCCTCGGCCCCCACCCGTGACTTGGCCTGCTGGCGCAGGGTGCGCCAGGGGAGCAGCACCGCCTCGGTCTGTACCAGGGCCGGTTGCAAGTCCGTGAGGTCGACCGGGATCCGGAGCAGGTCGAGGTGGTACAGCAGGAGCGCCAGGTTGACGTTGCCCCCCATGCTTTGCACGTGGAGCCAGTCCTGGCTGCGCTGGCCATAGGCGCCTGTGCTCCATGTCCAGAACTCGGAAGGGGTGGGCAGGGCGTCGGGGCTGACCCGCTCGCTGGCCATCAAGGCTTCATCACGCAAAGAAGGCCTGCTCCATGGTTTCCAGCTCCTCGGAGAGGCTCATCCACTCCAGCTCGACGTGCTCCAGCTCTTCCTTGAGGGGGCCCTGGGACTTGAGCAGCTCGGAGAGCTTGCCCTTGGCACTCTCTTCATAGATGGCGGGATCGGCCAGCTGCTCTTCCACCGCGGCCAGCTTGGCCTGCAGCTTCTCCATGCTGGCCTCGAGCTTCTCGAGCTTCTGGCGCAGCGGCCGGGTTGCTTGCCGGAACTGGGCCTCAAGGCGCTTCTGATCCTTGCGCGCCACCGCCGAGTTGGCGGAGACGGTGCCATCTGCCGGCTTGGCATTGGCCTCTTTCTCCTGCTCGCCGAGCCACTTGTGGTAGTCGTCGAGATCCCCATCGAAGGGCTCGACCCGGCCGCCGTGGACCAGATAGAAATCATCCGTGGTGGTGCGCAGCAGGTGACGGTCGTGAGAGACCACCACCATGGCGCCCTCGAACCCTTGCAGGGCCATGGTCAGGGCGTGGCGCATCTCCAGATCCAGGTGGTTGGTCGGTTCATCCAGGAGCAGCAGGTTGGGCTTTTGCCAGGTGATGAGGGCCAGCACCAGACGCGCTTTCTCACCGCCGGAGAAGGGGGCCACCTTGTCGAGCACCTTGTCGCCGTGAAAACCGAAGCTGCCGAGGTAGTTGCGAAGCTCCTGCTCGGTCTTGTCCGGCGCGAGGCGCACCAGGTGATCGAGGGGGCTGTCATCGAGGCGCAGGGTCTCGAGCTGATGCTGGGCGAAGTAGCCGATGCTCACCCCGGCGCTCACCTCCAGCTTGCCCGACAGCGGCGGGTTGCTACCGGAGAGCATCTTGATAAAGGTGGACTTGCCCGCGCCGTTGCGACCGAGCAGGCCGATGCGCGACCCCGGCACCAGGTTGAGCTTGATCTTCTCCAGGACCACCTTGTCGCCGTAACCGGCGCTGAGGTTCTCCATGGCGATGAGCGGGGCCGGCAGAGCGGAGGGCTCGCGAAACTCGAAGCTGAACTCGGAGTCGGCGTGAGCGGGCAGGATCTTCTCCATCCGCTCCATGGCCTTCAAGCGGCTCTGGGCCTGACGGGCCTTGGAGGCCTTGTAGCGGAAGCGGTCCACATAGGATTGCATGTGGGCCATCTCCCGCTGCTGCTTCTCGTACATGGACTGCTGCTGGGCCAGGTGCTCGGCCCGTTGCAGCTCGAAGTCGGAGTAGCCGCCGCTGTATTCGTTGAGCTTGCCGTTCTCGATATGGATGATGCGATTCACCACGGAGTCGAGGAAGTCGCGGTCGTGAGAAATGAGCACCAGCGTGCCCTGATAACCCTTGAGCCACTTCTCCAGCCAGATGACGGCGTCCAGATCCAGGTGGTTGGTCGGTTCATCCAGCAGCAGCAGATCGGAGCGGCAGAGCAGCGCCTGGGCCAGGTTCAGGCGCATGCGCCAGCCACCGGAGAAGCTTCTGACCGGCGAGTCGAGCTGATCGCCGCCAAAACCCAGACCGTGCAGCAGCTCGGCGGCGCGGGCGCGAATGCTGTAGGCACCTATGGTATCGAGCTTGCCGTGCAGCTCGGCCACCAGCAGACCGTTGTCATCCGCCTCGGCCCGGGCGAGCTCGGCCTCCAGGGCGCGGAACTCCTTGTCGCCGTCTATCACGTACTCCAGGGCGGAGCAGTCAAGCGCCGGGGTCTCCTGGGCCACGCCGGCAATCTGCCAGCTGGCGGGCAGGCTGAAGCTGCCGTTGTCGATGGCCAGCTCGCCCCGCACCAGCGCAAAGAAGGTGGACTTGCCACAGCCGTTCTTGCCCACCAGGCCCACCTTGTGGCCGGGGTGTATGGTGGCGGACGCGTTGTCCAGCAGCGTGCGGCCGCCGCGGATCAGTTCGATTTGACTGGCAACTATCATGGATGGGTCTGCTTGGCTCGATTGAAGGAGAGAAACTGGCGCGGATCTTACGTGAAATGACACAAATTTGCACTTGAGGGCGGGGGGGATGGCTGCCGCCGGAAAAACGTGTCATAACAGAGACATCTGGGGGGCAGGAGGCTGACCATGTTGATTAAAGAGATCATGACGACCCGGGTCGCGACCGTTTCCATGGATGACAGGCTGAGCGTCATCAAGGAGATCTTCGAGCAGGCCCATTTCCGCCACCTCCTGGTGGTGGAAGAGGAGGAGTTGGTGGGGGTCATCTCGGACCGAGATCTGCTGCGTGCCATCAGCCCCTATCTGGACACGGATGCCGAGATGAACCGGGACACCGAGACCCTCAACCGGCGCGCCCACCAGATCATGAGCCGTGAACCCATCACCGTCTCCCCCGAACGCTCCCTGAAAGAGGCCGCCGGCCTCATGCTGGAGCACCAGATCTCCTGTCTGCCTGTGCTGGAAAACGGCGCCCTGGTGGGCATAGTGAGCTGGAAGGACCTGCTGAGGGTCATGAGCGGCTGGCAGCCGGTCTGAGGGGGCGGGGAAGGTGTGCGGGGAGCCCGTGTCGCCCGGCAGGGCTCCCAGCTTCTCGCTTTGCTGAAAGATTAAACTGCATTCATCAAATTTTTCAGATCGCTTGTGTTGCAAAAATGATTTTAATGGTCATAAATTCTACCGTTGTCATTTAGTGTGACACTATATGTCGCGGCGTCAGCTCGAATTGACGCTTTTATAATTAATCGTTCGCCGCTTCAGTTCCCATCTTAAATACGAAAGGGGACTCCCTCCGACGTAGGTGGGAGGGGAATTTCGCCGGGGCGTCAGCCCCGCTGGTTTTGAATGTATTG
>NZ_JAPDBQ010000214.1:0-4250 GCF_027705325.1 Aeromonas sp. QDB18 | reverse complement strand
GCAGAGAAAATCCAAGCAAAACAACACGTTAGACGGTATTATTAATTCGCTTGCCGCTTAAGGTTCTGTACATGAACCAGAACTCTGTCTCAAACGACCAAATGGCCGTACCAATATGAAACCCGACAGCGATGTTATTCACCAGCTGATTACCCTCGCCAACAGCAACCCCCAAGTGCAGGTGCTTTGGCTTTACGGCTCCCGTGCCAAGGGAACTGCAGGTCCTGCCAGCGACTGGGATCTGGCGGTGGCCTTTGATCCAATCAAACAGAGTGGACCACTGGGTACTGCACTGGAAAACCGCTTGCGCCCTGAACTGCTCGCGCTGGAGTGGCAACGTGCCCTGGGGTTGGCAGAGGGGAAACTTTCGGTCGTCGATATCAATCAGGCCCCGATTCCGTTGGCTTTTGCGGTAGTAGATGCAAATCGTCCTCTCTATAGCCGTGATGAGGGGCGGCGTTTGCAAGAGGAGGCGCGGATAATGTCGCAGATGGAACTTGGTTATCCCCATCGCCAAGCCTATATCAGCAAACATCATTCTGAGGAGTGGAGTAAAGATGAGTGATAACGCCTATATAGGAGCTTTACGTATCAGCCTCTCGCGCTATAAGGCCGAGCTGTCAGAGATACGGGCTATTCTGGCGCTGCGGGCGCTTTCCAATCTGGAGTACCGCGCAGCTGAGCGAACTCTACAAGTGTCTATCGAAGCGTGTATTGGCGTGGCAAAGCACTGGGCTAAAGCATTGGCAAGTCATACCCCACAGGATGCCTATCAGGCATTCGAAATCCTGGCCCAGCGTGGTGAGCTATCCCCCGACACCTTAATCGGCTGGCGCAAGATCATTGGCCTTCGCAATGCGCTGGTGCACGACTATCTGAATATTGACCCCGAGATCATCCGTAGCGTCATTGCTCAAGGCTATAGCGACCAGCTGTTCACGTTTGCAGAGCAAGGTCTCGACTGGTTGGCTGCCCATATTGATTGAAACTTCGACGTCATATCTCCGTTTACCGTTCTCTTACCCGCTATAGGGGATAAGTGTTAAATACCGCCTATAGCGTGTAATTTATATTTACCTCCTATAACAGGTAAACATTGATATACCTGCCATAGCGTGTAAATTGGAAGAAGGCACGCTACCAGGTTGTCGAATCATGAAAGTAACCAGCGCCAAGCAGCTGAGCGCCTGTATCAAGGATGCCAGGCTTTCTCAAAAGCTCTCTCAAGGCAAAGTGGCCGAGAAAGTGGGGATTAGGCAAGACACAGTCTCCAGCTTCGAGCTCAATCCTGAGTCCACCAAGCTGGAAACCCTGTTCAAGATCCTCGCAGCGCTCGAATTGTCAGTGGATATCAAACCCCGCAATGAGTCATCCGAGAGTCCGGCATCGGGCTGGAAGGAGGAGTGGTAATGGCCAATCTGGCTGTCTACATGAACGGCTATCGGGTAGGCACATTCACCAAAACTACCAGCGGCGCCCATCAGTTTCAGTACCATGAGTCATGGCTAGCACAACCGGGCAGCCGTCCGATCTCACTCTCCATGCCATTACGCCATCAGGCCTACCGGGGCGATGAAACCTATAACTTCTTCGACAACCTGCTGCCAGATAATACGGAGGTGAGAAACAGGGTTGTAGCACGCTATCAAGCGGCATCAACCCAGCCCTTCGATCTGCTCAGTTGCATTGGCCAGGATAGCGTAGGGGCATTACAGCTGGTTACCGAAGGGCACGACGTTCCAGATGTCAGGCGAATCGACTACAAAGCACTTTCCGATGACGAGCTCGAGCAGATCCTGACCAGCTACAAATCAGGAATCCCTTTGGGGATGGTCAGAGAGCAAGAGGAGTTCCGGATCTCTATCGCCGGGGCGCAAGAAAAGACTGCGCTGCTCTATCTCGATGACCGTTGGTACTTGCCACTCAACGCAACGCCGACAACCCACATTATCAAACTCCCTATCGGCAAGATTGAAAGCCACTCCTACTCGATAGACCTCTCCCAGAGCGTAGAAAACGAATATCTCTGCACTCTGATTGCCAAGGAGTTTGGTCTACCCGTACCTCACTGCTTCATGATGCAGGTTGGCCAGGTCAAAGCACTGGCTGTGGAACGCTTCGACAGACGTTACGCTGCCGATCGCAGTTGGATCATGCGCCTTCCCCAAGAAGATTTCTGTCAGGTATTGAATGTTCCGTCAGCACGGAAATACGAGAACCATGGAGGACCGGGAATCACTGACATCATGAAAACCTTGCTGGGCTCTGCGACACCAGAACAGGATCGCTACCTATTCATGAAATCTCAGGTCCTGTTCTGGCTGCTGGCGGCCACCGATGGCCATGCAAAAAACTTCTCGGTCTTTATTGAGCCGGAAGGGCGTTTTCGCCTGACCCCTTTTTACGACATCCTATCTGTCTATCCAGTATTTGGCGGCCGAGGCCTCAACCGAAGGGACGCCAAGCTCGCTATGGGCCTAGCAAGCAGCAAGGGAAAGAAGTACGCCATTGAGCAGATATTCCCGCGTCATTTCTTCCAAACGGCGAAAGCTGTGGGATTTGAGCGTTCTGCTATGGAAGAGATCCTGACAGAACTGGCCAACTCCGTTGATGATGTTATTGAGCGCGTTACACGGCGTTGTTGCTCAAATCAGGGAACTATTCGGCAGTTCAGTGATCTGATCTCTTAGGTTCACCCCCAGGAGCGTCAGATGGGCAAGCCAAAACACAAGATCAGCAACTGGAAACAGTACAATCAGGCTTTGGTACAACGTGGTTCTCTGACTATCTGGATGGATGCGTCAGCTATCCGGCGATGGCATTGCCATACCCACCATGGGCGCAGAGGTAGAGGGTTTCACTACAGCGACACAGCCATCGAAACGGCTTTAATGCTCAAGGGGCTCTTTAATCTACCCCTCCGCGCACTTGAAGGTTTCATTAACTCGCTGTTCAAACTGATGGCTGTGCCACTGAAATCACCCGATTACAGCTGCATCAGCAAGCGGGCCAAGACGGTGGAAATCAACTACCGGGCACCGAGCAAGGGGACAGTGACACACCTGGTCATCGACTCCACCGGGCTCAAGGTTTACGGCGAAGGTGAGTGGAAAATGCGTAAGCACGGCAAGGAGAAACGCCGTGTCTGGCGCAAGCTGCACCTTGCTGTGGATGCTGCTACTCATGCCATCGTTGCAGCAGAAAGCAGTCTGGAAAACATCGCTGATAACGAGGTATTGCCGACACTGCTCAATCCGTTGCGGCGCGAGATAGAACAGGTCAGTGGCGATGGCGCCTATGACACACGGGATTGCCATGCCCTGCTAAAGAAAAAAGGTATCAAGGCCACCATACCACCGCGCAAGAATGCCGCTTTATGGGAAGAAGGGCATCCACGAAACGAAGCCGTTGAGGCACTTAAAGCCGGTGAACTGGGCGAATGGCAAAAACAGTCCGGATATCACCAGCGGTCGAAAGCGGAAACGGCGATGTACCGTTACAAACAGCTGATTAGTCCCAAACTGAGCCTGAGAAACCACAATGCCCAGGTCGGCGAAATGCTGGCTGGGGTAAAGGTATTGAACAAAGTCATAGGACTAGGAATGCCTGTTCGACAGGCACTGAACTAATCCAGGAAAAGCCGCTGGGGAACTGCTGCTTGGTGGATGAATTGATCAACAACGCCGCGTTACACAGCAATTGCCAGCAGGCTTCCCCGATACCATCAGCAGCACCATTCTAGAGGGCCTAAAAGCCCGCTCAGCCAGGCTGATAAAGGGCTGGGATTAAAATGGCGGTATGTGGGATGACTGCACGGTTAGCCAAACTACCTATGGGAAACTTGCACGGTTCGAAGAGTAAAGCGGCTTTCCAGGTTCCGGACGGTGCTACAGTCGGTTCAAAATATGTTCAAAACTCACCTAAAAAACGGTTTTAAGTGCGTGTGGTGGCATCACGTTGATTCATATGGGAAGGCTGCACGATCGAGAATGGACTATGTGGGAACGCTGCACGATAGCAGAAACCCGTGAGCGGCCTCTCAATATGCTGTTTTAGTTACTTTTACCCCAAGCGGCCCCCGAAAAGTCACTAAAATATTGAAGATAATAGATTATTTACATTCTGCATCGGCAAGTAAGTCCGCAGAACAGGCAATGATAAGCCCGGGTTCATCCCGCAATGCTGTTCACTTAAGCGGAGCCGCATTGCGATTTACCGGAAAACGGGTCTTTGATATCTTCACCGCCCTG
>NZ_JAPDBQ010000213.1:0-4271 GCF_027705325.1 Aeromonas sp. QDB18 | reverse complement strand
CCATGATCTCGCACCTCAGTAACTGTACGTAAGATCAGTATAGCTCGTGGTGACTGCTAATCATGGGTAATCAGGTAGGTTAATGTCATGATAATAATGGTTTCTTAGACGTCAGGTGGCACTTTTCGGGGAAATGTGCGCGGAACCCCTATTTGTTTATTTTTCTAAATACATTCAAATATGTATCCGCTCATGAGACAATAACCCTGGTAAATGCTTCAATAATATTGAAAAAGGAAGAGTATGAGTATTCAACATTTTCGTGTCGCCCTTATTCCCTTTTTTGCGGCATTTTGCCTTCCTGTTTTTGCTCACCCAGAAACGCTGGTGAAAGTAAAAGATGCTGAAGATCAGTTGGGTGCACGAGTGGGTTACATCGAACTGGATCTCAACAGCGGTAAGATCCTTGAGAGTTTTCGCCCCGAAGAACGTTTTCCAATGATGAGCACTTTTAAAGTTCTGCTATGTGGTGCGGTATTATCCCGTGTTGACGCCGGGCAAGAGCAACTCGGTCGCCGCATACACTATTCTCAGAATGACTTGGTTGAGTACTCACCAGTCACAGAAAAGCATCTTACGGATGGCATGACAGTAAGAGAATTATGCAGTGCTGCCATAACCATGAGTGATAACACTGCTGCCAACTTACTTCTGACAACGATCGGAGGACCGAAGGAGCTAACCGCTTTTTTGCACAACATGGGGGATCATGTAACTCGCCTTGATCGTTGGGAACCGGAGCTGAATGAAGCCATACCAAACGACGAGCGTGACACCACGATGCCTGCAGCAATGGCAACAACGTTGCGCAAACTATTAACTGGCGAACTACTTACTCTAGCTTCCCGGCAACAATTAATAGACTGGATGGAGGCGGATAAAGTTGCAGGACCACTTCTGCGCTCGGCCCTTCCGGCTGGCTGGTTTATTGCTGATAAATCTGGAGCCGGTGAGCGTGGGTCTCGCGGTATCATTGCAGCACTGGGGCCAGATGGTAAGCCCTCCCGTATCGTAGTTATCTACACGACGGGGAGTCAGGCAACTATGGATGAACGAAATAGACAGATCGCTGAGATAGGTGCCTCACTGATTAAGCATTGGTAACTGTCAGACCAAGTTTACTCATACTGAAATAATTGGGGGGTGATTACCACCGTAAATTTTTCCCAGACGGTAAAAAGAATTACAGACTTTTATCAACTAAAAAAGTGGCCTGAATATCAGCACTACCGTCAATACCATTTCAGTAAATCAGGATAGGGAAAAATTGGCAAACCCAGTTCTTCACTTGCTCTGCGGGTTCTGTCACCCTGACGTCATACGGTAATCCCCCCCAATTCATTAATCGACAAGGTCATCCTGATGAAACAAATTACCATGAGCGATATGCAGCAACAGAGCGCAGCGGCTGTGCAATCGCCTCGGCTCCGCGCGCACCGTAATTTCCATCCAGAATTAAGCGATTCGGTCCAACGTCTGGCTATTGCCATGGAACCTGGGACCTACGTGCGCCCGCACCGACACCCTCACACCTTCGAGCTACTGTTGCCATTAAGGGGTCGTTTCGTGGTGCTGAATTTTGACGATCGGGGTACCGTCACCCATCGGGCGATATTGGGGGAAACCTGTACGGTGCTGGAGATGGCCGCAGGAACCTGGCATGCCGTGCTGTCGCTGGATACCGGTGGCATAATTTTTGAAGTAAAACACGGTGGCTATCAACCCGTGGCTGCCGATGACTATGCGCACTGGGCTCCAGCGGAAGGAGAACCAGGAACCACGGAGCTTATGGCCTGGTATGCGCAAGCGCAGGTGGGCGACAGCACTTTTGCCGTCTAAGGCGATAAACAAAAACGGAATGAGTTTCCCCATTCCGTTTCCGCTATTACAAACCGTCGGTGACGATTTTAGCCGCCGACGCTAATACATCGCGACGGCTTTCTGCCTTAGGTTGAGGCTGGGTGAAGTAAGTGACCAGAATCAGCGGCGCACGATCTTTTGGCCAGATCACCGCGATATCGTTGGTGGTGCCATAGTCACCGCTGCCGGTTTTATCCCCCACAACCCAGGAAGCAGGCAGTCCAGCCTGAATGCTCGCTGCACCGGTGGTATTGCCTTTCATCCATGTCACCAGCTGCGCCCGTTGGCTGTCGCCCAATGCTTTACCCAGCGTCAGATTCCGCAGAGTTTGCGCCATTGCCCGAGGTGAAGTGGTATCACGCGGATCGCCCGGAATGGCGGTGTTTAACGTCGGCTCGGTACGGTCGAGACGGAACGTTTCGTCTCCCAGCTGTCGGGCGAACGCGGTGACGCTAGCCGGGCCGCCAACGTGAGCAATCAGCTTATTCATCGCCACGTTATCGCTGTACTGTAGCGCGGCCGCGCTAAGCTCAGCCAGTGACATCGTCCCATTGACGTGCTTTTCCGCAATCGGATTATAGTTAACAAGGTCAGATTTTTTGATCTCAACTCGCTGATTTAACAGATTCGGTTCGCTTTCACTTTTCTTCAGCACCGCGGCCGCGGCCATCACTTTACTGGTGCTGCACATCGCAAAGCGCTCATCAGCACGATAAAGTATTTGCGAATTATCTGCTGTGTTAATCAATGCCACACCCAGTCTGCCTCCCGACTGCCGCTCTAATTCGGCAAGTTTTTGCTGTACGTCCGCCGTTTGCGCATACAGCGGCACACTTCCTAACAACAGCGTGACGGTTGCCGTCGCCATCAGCGTGAACTGGCGCAGTGATTTTTTAACCATGGGATTCCTTATTCTGGAAGAGACGAAATAACAACAACATGAATAGTCAATATTTTACCTGAAGCGAGCCACAACGCGTCCGATTTTATGCTTCCGAAAGGCAAATACGGACGTCGCCAGAATGAAACCTAAATTCCACGTGTGTTTTTTATTAGCTTCAAAAATCACTATTTCACGAAGAATTTAGACTGCTTCTCACACATTGTAACATTATTTACAACCACCTTTCAATCATTTTTGATAAATCATTGATTTCATCTTTGCTGCAATGATACTTAATAAACTCTGCAAGTTATCCACAGAGCAACACTCAATTTTATTGATGATATTCTTATTATACCAGACATTTTTCATACACTCCCTTGTACGGATAGTTTTCCGATAACTTCATGATTACATATCTTGCGGTTTTGATTATTTTTGCTGCAAGAAATACATACTTCAAACGAAAGGTCTTTATTTGCTGTCTGTATTCTGAAGAGTCCAAGGAATCAAACTTGAACAACAAAAATAGGTTATATGAAAGCATCATCATTTGAAACACGGCTTCATTCGCCCAAAATGACTTTAGCAAGAGATGACCCACCGCCATGTCGTATTTGGCTTCTTTGATATAGTTTTCAGCATTACCACGCTTTTCATAGTATATAACTACTTTTTCAGAAAGCAAGGTAGTATTTGTTACAAAGAAAAAGTAGTCGTATTCGGAACCTTCTAAAAGTGATAATTGTGCTCTTTCTTTTTCTGGTTTCAGTACGCGAGATACGACAAATCTTCTGTCTTTTTCCCATTTAACTAATTTTGTATACAGTTCTGTAGTTTCTCTACCTTCTTCTCCTTTAACGAATACAATTGATGAATTCGTTGCTTGTGAGGTGAGTGTAGAATAACTTTTGGCTTTAATTAAATATTTGCATCCAAGAGATTCTATCGTTTCGATAATTTTTTCATCAAAGTAGCCACTATCCATTCGAAATAAAATTTCTAAATCGTCTGATTTGATGTTAGCAACAATTTCTTTGATCATTTCCGCAGCACCGTTTGCAGTGTAAGTATTGCCACTTCTTACAAATCCGGTAACATATGCTTTTAATTCGTCGCAAAATGCAAATTGGATATTGTAGCATCGGTTTCCCAGTTTCTTAGGATTATATCCTTTTGACGCACCTTCTTGATGACCTTCTACGTTAATTACACTACTATCAATATCAATCGTAATGGATGTCAATTTACTTTTAGTGAGCAGTTTTTTAAAGACTTTAAAATTAATGTCTCTAAACATTTGGGTTGTCTTGAAGTTGAAGTTTCCTAGAAACCGTGACACTGTTTCAGGTTCTTTTACGGAAATATCAAACTCGTTGACGAGGGGATCATTTTGAAGTAGCTTTAGACGTTCTAACTTATCAATGCCAATGAAGTGACCGCAGAGCATGCGCGAATTCAACTTCGAAGTGCAATTCCCGATTAAAAATCAGGCTGCTTTCAGAAGTTCGTCAAAAACCACCTGTGG
>NZ_JAPDBQ010000212.1:0-4350 GCF_027705325.1 Aeromonas sp. QDB18 | reverse complement strand
AAGCAAGCTGGGATGACAATTATCGGGCACAACTATTCTTTGGTTAAATAACCAACAAAGTATGCTCCCGCCCTGGGTATCAAACAGGATGGCCCGATCCCCCCGGGTGACGAGCACCGAGAGCCCCTGCCCCACGTCCAGCACCCGCACCTGCCAGGAAGCGGGAGCAGGCCAGAGGGCGAGTAGCAGGGCCGCCGCCACCGGCCCCCCCAGGGTGCGCCCTCCCGGCAGGTGCCATCCCGTCCACAGCAGGATCAGCAGGGCGCTGGCGGGCATCAGCCAGCCGGGCACCGGCCACCAGAGCTGCAGGCGATCCGCCAGCTGCGTGAGCCCCCACAGCACCCACTCCAGGCCGAAGGCGGAGACCCAGAGCAGGCCGTGGGCCAGCAACGTGGAGAGGGGCGCCACCAGCACGCCGATGAGCGCCAGGGGAATGATGACAAGGCAGAACAGCGGCAGTGCCAGCAGATTGAGCAGAAACGCCAGGGGCGCCATCCCCTCGAACAGCAGCAGTTGCAGGGGCAGCAATCCGAGTAGCAGCAGAAGTTGCAGCCGCACCAGGCCGGGGCGATCGTGCAGCAGGCTCGCCAGCAACAGCAGGGCCACCGCCAGAAAAGAGAGCCAGAACCCCGCAGAATAGAGGGCGAAAGGGTCCCACAATGTCAGTACCACAAAGGCCCACAGCCAGATCCGGTGGCTCGGCCAGTCCCGCTTTAGCCAGCGCAGCAGGCTCCACACCAGCACCATGATGAGGGCACGCTCGGTGGCCACCGCAAACCCCGCCAGCCAGCTGTAGGTGGCCGCGAACAGGAGTGACACGCAGATAGCCCCGCGCAGCCCGAACAGCCGCCCGAGCCACCAGCCGAGCACCGCTACCAGAGCGATATGCTGGCCCGAGATGGCGATGATGTGGGTCAGGCCGCTGCCGCGAAAGAGTTCCCACTGGGCATCCGTGATCCCTCCCTGTTCCCCGAAGGTGATGGCCGCCAGCAGGGGGGCCTGCGCCATCCCCTCCCAGGCGCGACTCGCCGCCGCCAGCCAGCGATCGCGCACACCCGGGGGCACGGCATCCAGGGCGATGACCCGGCGCAGGTTGCCGGTGGCGGTGATTCCCTTGCCAAGGAGCAGGCGCCGCCCATCCATCCCCGCTTCGTTGGCCAGGCCATGGGCCGGCTTGAGAGAGGTCACCAGGGTGACGCGGCTGCCGGCAGGCAACGGCGGCAACACCTGATAGGCATTGACCCGCACCAGGGGTGGCACGATGAGGGGGCGATCGTCCAGGGTGTCGAGGCGCAGCAGCAGGCGCGCAAATTTATCCCCCTCTTTCTCTCCCGAAGACTCCGTACTTTGCACGTGTGCGGTTATGATGTGGCTCGTTTTTTTGCCAAGCTGATCCAGCCAGGCAAGCCGGTAGTGCAAATTCACCTGCATCCAGAGGATGCCGAGCAGCAGAAACAGCAGCCGCCAGCAACGACCACCGGCGAGAGGAAGCGCGAGCAGCATCAGGCCACCCCATTCCCATGAAGGCAACCATGGCCAAAGCAGTGAGGAGCTTGCCCCCAGGGCAAACGACAACAGACGCAGATCCATGGAGCAAGTATTTAGCAAGGTTCAGAACATGCCCAAACGAATCATACAGCGCTGGCTACCCGACCCGGCGACCCTCAAGGAACACAAGCACTTGCGACTCTTTGGCAAGCTGCTGCTGGATGCCAACCTCTGGCATCTCAACCGGCGCTCCGCCGCCGGTGCCTGTGCGGTCGGCCTCTTCATGGCCTGGGTTCCCCTCCCCTGCCAGATGCTGCTGGCCGCTGGCGGCGCCATCGCCTGCCGGGTCAACCTGCCCCTCTCGGTAGCCCTGGTCTGGCTCTCCAACCCCCTGACCATGCCACCGCTGTTTTATGGCGCCTATCTGGTGGGCTGCCAGTTGCTGGGGCAACCCTCCCAGCACATCGAGATCACCTTCACCTGGGCCTGGCTGGTGTCGGTGTTCGAGACGGTGGCCCCGCCGCTCTTGCTGGGCTCCCTGGTGCTTGCCCTGCTGAGCGCCCTCGTCGGCTATGTCCTGGTTCGCGCGGGCTGGCGCCTGAGCACGGTGCGCCAGTGGCAAAAACGCAAGGTGGCGCGCCCATGCTGAATCGCTGGTTGGCCCGCTTCAAGATTGACCCCGATACCCTGCGCCAACAGAAGTGGTTCGCCCTCTTTGGCGAGCGACTGCTGACCCCCGCCCTCTGGCAAGGGGGAACGCGGGCCCTCTGTGGCGCCGTGGCGGCCGGGCTGTTCGCCAGCTGGGTCCCCATGCCCATGCACTCCCTGGTGGCCGTCGCCCTGGTGCTGGCGTTCAGCTTCAACCTGCCGCTGGCCCTCTTGGCGGTCTGGTTCAACAACCCGCTGACGCTCCCCTTCATGTACCTCTACGCCTATCGTACCGGTTGCCTGGTGCTGAACGAGACGCCAGCCCCCTTCCATCTCACCTGGTCCCTGCACTGGCTGGAGCAGGAAGCGGCTATCCTGGTGCCCCCCTTCCTGCTCGGCAGCCTGCTGCTGGCGGTGCTGAGCGCCGCCGCCGGCGCCTTGCTCACCCTGCTGCTGTTGCAACTGGGCAAACTGGCCCGCCCCCGCTAGGTTGCCAGCACGCCGTCCTTGTCTCGGGCGGCGTGCCTTGCCATCGTCTGCCTCTGCCACCACACTCCTTGTAACCCGTTGTTTTTCGACCCTCATTCGAAACAAGGAGCCCACCATGGCCGAACCGCTCACGCTGGCCCATGCCAATGGCAACCCCCTCTCCCTGCTCCCCGCCATGGCCAATCGCCACGGCCTCATCACCGGGGCCACCGGCACCGGCAAGACAGTCACCCTGCAGGTGCTGGCGGAGGGGTTTTCCCGCCTCGGCGTGCCGGTCTTTCTGGCCGACGTGAAGGGGGATCTGAGCGGCCTGGGCGCCGCCGGTACCCCCTCTGCCAAGCTGGATGCCCGTCTGGCCCAGCTCGGCCTTCAGGCACCCGACTTTGCCGCCAGCCCCACCCTGTTCTGGGATCTCTTTGCCGAAGAGGGCCACCCGGTGCGGGCCACCGTCTCCGACATGGGGCCTCTGTTGCTTGCACGCCTGCTCGGCCTCAACGACACCCAAAGCGGGGTGCTGGAGCTGGTGTTCAAGGTGGCGGACGACGAGGGGTTGCTGCTGCTCGATCTGAAAGACCTGCGGGCCATGGTGCAGTTTGCGGGGGAGCACGCCAAGACCCTCACCACCCGCTACGGCAATGTGTCAACCGCCTCCATCGGCGCCATCCTGCGCAACCTCCTCACCCTGGAGAGCGCGGGCGGCGATCACTTCTTCGGCGAGCCCATGCTGGACATCCAGGATCTGATGCAGACCGACGAGGCGGGCCACGGCCATATCAATGTGCTGGCCGCCGGCAAGCTCACCCAGTCCAGCCGCCTCTATGCCTGCTTCCTGCTCTGGCTGCTCTCCGAGCTGTTCGAACAGTTGCCCGAGATAGGGGATCCGGAAAAGCCCGTGCTGGTGTTCTTCTTCGACGAGGCCCATCTGCTGTTCAAGGATGCGCCCAGGGCGCTGCTGGAGAAAATTGAGCTGGTGGTGCGCCTCATCCGCTCCAAGGGGGTGGGCGTCTATTTTGTAACCCAGAGTCCGGCCGACATCCCCGACAGCGTGCTGGGGCAGCTTGGCAACCGGGTGCAGCACGCCCTGCGCGCCTTCACCCCGAGCGATCAGAAGGCGGTACGCATCGCCGCCAACACCCTGCGGGCCAACCCGGCCTTCGACGCCGCCGGAGCCATCACTGAACTGGGGGTCGGGGAGGCGCTCATCTCCCTGCTCGACGAGAAGGGGCGGCCCAGCGTGGTGGAGCGCGCCTTCATCGCGCCCCCGGCCAGCCGCATCGGCCCCCTGAGCGCGGCCGAGCGCCAGGCGCTTATTCAGGGCTCATTGCTCTACGGCAGATACGACACCCAGGAGGACAGGGAGTCCGCGTTCGAGCGACTTCAAGAGACATCGCCCGCCGCCGGTGACGAGACCGCTTCCCCACAGACCGACCAGAGCGGCGGTCTGCTGGATGCCTTGAATGGCATCCTGTTCGGTCGCACCGGCCCCCGTGGTGGCCAGCATGACGGGGTGGTGCAGACCGCCGCCAAGAGCGTGGCCCGCACCCTCGGCAACGAGGTGGGACGCCAGCTGATGCGCGGGGTGCTCGGCTCCCTACTGGGGAGCAGCAAGCGGCGCCGCTGATGCCGGAAAATGAAAAAGCCCGCCGTGTCGGCGCAATGCTGTTCAGATAAGCACATTTTTGACTAATTATTCATAAATGCGACTTGAGTTGGGGGAGCAAGGCT
>NZ_JAPDBQ010000211.1:0-4657 GCF_027705325.1 Aeromonas sp. QDB18 | reverse complement strand
AAAAGAGAGTAATAGATCAGAACGGCCGATCGCCGTCAAGCACTGAAAATAGCAAAATCAGGTGCGGAATGACGGATGGATACCACACCCACAGAAGGAAGCTGGACCATGACCAAATCCAAGTTCCCGTCAGCCTACACGATACTGTTTGTGCTGATCGCCCTGGTGGCCGCCCTGAGCTGGATAGTGCCGGCCGGCAAATACGAGATGACCATGAACGAGGCCCTCGGCAAGGAAGTGCCGGTGGCCGGTACCTACAAACTGGTGGATGCCAATCCCCAGGGGATAGTCGACGTGCTGCTGGCACCCATCGACGGTCTCTACAACCACGACACCTATGAGGCTGGCGCCATCGACGTCTCCCTCTTCATCCTGATCATCGGTGGCTTCCTTGGCATCGTGACCAAGACAGGTGCCATCGATGCCGGTATCGAGCGCGTCACCGATCGCCTGCGTGGCCGTGAAGAGTGGATGATCCCCATTCTGATGGCGCTGTTCGCCGCAGGGGGCACCATCTACGGCATGGCGGAAGAGTCCCTGCCGTTCTACACCCTGCTGGTGCCGGTGATGATGGCCGCCCGCTTCGACCCTGTCGTGGCTGCCGCGACCGTGCTGCTGGGAGCCGGTATCGGTACCCTGGGCTCCACCATCAACCCGTTCGCCACCGTGATCGCCGCCAACGCGGCCGGTATCTCCTTCACCGACGGCATCTGGTTGCGGGTCGCCATGCTGGTGGCCGGCTGGCTGATCTGCGTGGCCTATGTGATGCGTTACGCCAAGATGGTGAGAAGCGATCCCAGCAAGTCCCTGGTGGCCGACAAGTGGGAAGAGAACCGTACCCACTTCCTCGGCAACAAGAGCGACCAGATGCTGGAGTTCACCACCACCCGCAAGATCGTGCTGAGTATCTTCGTCGCCGCCTTTGCCGTGATGATCTACGGGGTGGCCGTGCTGGGCTGGTGGATGGCGCAGATCTCCGGCGTCTTCCTGGCTGCCGCCATCATCGTCGGCGTCATCTCCCGCATGAGCGAGGAGGAGCTGACCTCCAACTTCATCGACGGTGCCCGCGATCTGCTCGGCGTGGCCCTCATCATCGGTATCGCCCGCGGTATCGTGGTGGTGATGGACAACGGCATGATCACCCACACCATTTTGCACAGCGCAGAGGGGATAGTGACCGGCCTCTCCACCATCGTCTTCATCAACGTGATGTTCGTGCTGGAAGTGGTGCTCTCCTTCCTGGTGCCCTCTTCCTCCGGTCTGGCGGTGCTGACCATGCCGATCATGGCGCCGCTCG
Source organism: Aeromonas sp. QDB18 (assembly GCF_027705325.1). Lineage (NCBI taxonomy): Bacteria > Pseudomonadati > Pseudomonadota > Gammaproteobacteria > Aeromonadales > Aeromonadaceae > Aeromonas > Aeromonas sp. QDB18. The sequence continues at coordinate 3,360 of NZ_JAPDBQ010000211.1, read as the reverse complement.
CCGACTTCGCCAACGTGGGCCGCGAGCTGGTGGTCACCGCCTACCAGTCCGCCTCCGGTCTGGTGAACCTGGTGACCCCGACCTCCGCCGTGGTCATGGGGGGCTGGCCATTGCCAAGGTGCCCTATGTGCGCTGGCTGAAGTGGGTGGCCCCGCTGCTCGGCATGCTGACCGTGCTGATCGTGCTCTGCCTGAGCCTGGGCGCCGTGCTGGCATGAATGCCGACAGACATAGGGACAACAACGGGAGCCTGGGGCTCCCGTTTTTTGTGGCTGGCAAGGCAGGACGCCCGGGCTCTCCCGTGGCCTGGCTCCTTGCCGCGCGGGCAACAAAAAGGCGACCCCGGGGTCGCCTTCTGGCATCCAGCAGGGGTCAGCGGGCGTTTTCCAGAGTGCGCACCACGGCGGCGTGAGCCTGGCGGGTTCGGCTGATGTGGCGCGGGGCGATCAGTACCACGTCGTTGCCGGCCACGGCCCCCAGGATTTCGGGATTGGCGTTGCGATCCAGCAGGCGAGCCACCACGGTAGCGGCCCCCGGGGTGGTATGCACCAGCACCATCTGCTGGTTGTGGACCACGGCGCGCACCATGTCATGGATGGCGCGGGTGCTGCCGGCGGGCTCCAGCTGCTCGTCCACCAGGGTGTAGACCTTCTTGCCGTTGGCGTTCTGGGCCTTGGCGACCCCGAGACGGCGCAGCAGGCGGGAGATGGTGGACTGGCTGATGTCCGCAAAACCGCGGGCGGAGAGCTCGCGGCGGATCTCCTCCTGGGTGCTGTAGCAGTGCTGGCCGATGATCTGGCGGCAGGCGTCGAGCTGGGCCAGATCTGACTCCGGTTCTGCTGGGCGGCTGAGGGTGTTGACCATGGCGACTTCCTTTGGCGATGAGCGATGGCGGTCTCGCCCAGTCTGTCGTTCCGGCTTTTCATAGCGAAAAACACTAATGAGGAGCACTCAAGCAGGGGATGAGCGAGGTATATCCATTACGGGATGGCAAATTATAACCAAAGGGGGAATAAGTGATGTGACAGGGTTCAAAAATGGGCCCGATGGGGCCCACATGGATATCCTTTGTCGGCAGGAAATCAGTAGCGTTCGCTGACGATGTCCTGGGTGAAGGACTTCTCGCAGTATTTGCACTTCATCCGCACCGCCCCTTTCACCTCGCGCACCCGGAAGTAGCTCTCCACCGGTTCGTTGTGGGAGATGCAGTTGGAGTTGGGGCAGTGGAAGACCCCTTCGATGAACTCCGGCAGCGCCAGTTGGTGCTTCTTCACCACCACGAAGTCTTCGATGATGTTGACGGTGGCCTTGGGGGCGAACAGGGCGAGCTGGTTGGCCTGCTGCTCGGTCAGACGGGTGTTCTCGATCTTGATGAGATCCTTCTTGCCGAGGGCGCCGGATTTCAGGTTGAAACCGACGGTGATCCGCTCCTGGGTCTCGATCAGCTGGAACAGCTTGAGGATCTTGATGCCCTGGCCGGCGGGGACGTGGTCGATGACGGAGCCGTGACGGATGGCTTCGACTTGCAGTTGGTTCTTCTCGGACATGATGTTCCCCTTTCCCTTAGACGGTTTCGTTCAGTACCAGTGCCAGCAGTGCCTGGCGGGCATAGACCCCGTTCTCCGCCTGCTGGAAGTAGTAGGCGTGGGGGGTCTTGTCGACGGCGACCTCGATCTCGTCAACCCGGGGCAGGGGATGGAGGATCTTCATGGTGGGCTTGGCCCCTTCCAGGGTCGCCAGCTCCAGCACGAACTTGGCGGCCATGTGCTTGTACTCGGTCTCGTCGAAGCGCTCCTTCTGGACGCGGGTCATGTAGAGGATGTCGAGCTCCGGCATCACCTCTTCCATGGTCTCGTGCACGCTGAAGCGGATGCCCTTCTCTTCCAGCTCCTCGCAGAGGTAGTCCGGCATGGCCAGCGCCTCCGGGGAGATGAAGAAGAAGCGGCAGTTGAACAGGCTCAGGGCCTGGGCCAGGGAGTGGACGGTGCGGCCGTACTTCAGGTCACCGACGAAGGCGACGTTGAGGCCGTCCAGCTTGCCTTGGGTCTCGTGGATGGAGAAGAGGTCGAGCAGGGTCTGGGTGGGATGCTGGTTGGAGCCGTCACCGCCGTTGATGACCGGCACCCGGGAGAACTCGGAGGCCAGACGGGCTGCCCCTTCCTTGGGGTGGCGCATCACCACCGCATCGGTGTAGGAGCTGATGATCTTGATGGAGTCGGCCAGAGTCTCGCCCTTCTTGGCGCTGGTGTTGCCGCCGTCGGCGAAGCCGATGATGTTGCCGCCCAGGCGCTGGACCGCGGTCTCGAAGGAGAGACGGGTGCGGGTGGAGGCTTCGAAGAAGCAACTGGCGACCAGCTTGTCTTTCAGCAGGCGGCTGTCGGGTTCGGCCTTCAACCGCTGTGCGGTGGCGACCACCAGTTCCATGTCGGACCGGGTCAGATCCGAGATGGAGATGACGTGTTTGTTATAGAGTGGATTGGTCATCGTCTGCATTCCCTTTGGCATCAATGAAGGTTTTTCCGGCACAAAAAAAAGCCCCTGAAACAGGGGCTCTTTTCAAAAAAAACGGGGGATCTGTGGGACGGGAACCGGAAACAACGGGGCCGCTCTGGTGCGCTCCACCCGTCTGCAAGGCTGCTTTTTTCATCAAAAACGGCATTGTCCTGTCCCGACCTTTTTCAAAACCGCACCGATTATAGGGCTGGTTTTTGAATTGTCAAAAATTTATTTCATAGGCAGGATTTGCCCAGAAAAACGTTTAAGTGTCGCGAACGGGTCGACATATCCAGAGTGCGTGCTGCGCCTGCAAGGGGGCGCCATCGGCGGCCATGCTGCGCAGGTAGCCGAGCCTGTGGTGCCCCTCCAGCAGGCAGTAGGGATGGGGCAGGGGGTGACCGTCCGGGTAGCAGGTTCCCGGGGCGGTGGCGAGGACGATGACAGGCTCGGACCAGGTGCCCCGGTGCAGCATGTCATCGCCGAGCCAGGAGCGGCGCACGTAGCGGTTGCTGCGCAGCATCTCGCCCCAGCGATCGATCACCTCCATGTGGCGGGAGTCTATCTGCTCGATAATCTGGTCGGTGGGCCAGTGCTCACACTCGAACTGGTGGCTGGCGAGATCGATAAAGCTCCAGTTGGATTCAAAACCGCGCCAATGACGGTAAATCCACTGGGCGAGCACATTGGAGGGAATGGAGGGCACCAGGGGAGAGACTCTGTCCAGATAGTCGGCCAGGGTCTCCGTCTTGCGCTCATCCCGGAAGTTGAGGGGCGCAAGCTGTTGCAGCGTAACCGTTCACCGGGAGGATGTTGACAACAACTCTTCCGGGAGCGGGTAGTCTGTTTTCTCTATGCAGGCACTGAC
>NZ_JAPDBQ010000210.1:0-4797 GCF_027705325.1 Aeromonas sp. QDB18 | reverse complement strand
CACAGGCCTATAAGTATTTGTTTTGTAGGCAAAAAACTATTTTTAATTTTTAACAAAATGTTCACGATCTCGCCCTGGGGGGCGATAGACGGCGAGCAGTGTCATGGTCATGCCGTTGAGCAGGGCCTCGGGGAAGAGCAGCAGGGGCCAGATGGAGAGGTAGTCGGCGCCGATGGTGTGCCAGGGGTAGGTGCCGCTCATCCCCATCAGCAGGGCGCTGGCGATCACCTTGACCGAGATGCTGAGCGCGCCGCCGAGAAAGGCGGCCACGAACAGGTAGACGAAGAGGTGGCGGGGCAGCCAGGCCCAGCTCGCCAGAAACAGCAGCCAGCTGGTGGCCACCGGCAGGGCGACGCCAATCAGGGCCTGCCAGCCGATGTCCGCGAGTTCGGTGACATCGAAGGCAGCGAGGATCAGCAGGGTGAGGCAGGGGGCGAGCAGGGCGAGGCGCCAGCCCAGCAGCAGGGTCAGGCTGGTGAGGCCGAGAAAGTGGATCTCCAGCCCCTCGTGCAGCCCGGCCCGCAGGGTCCAGAGCGGTACCAGGACGATGGCGCTCCCCAGGCAGAGGTGCTGGTAGAGCGGGTTGGCGTGGAGGGTGCGCAGCAGGGAGGCGTTCAGGCTGAAGGCGAGCAGCACCAGCCAGAGCAGGAGGGCGACGACTTGTCCTTCACTCATGACCTGTTCCCTCGGATGTCACTGCCCGGTGATGAGCCCGGGCGCTGGCGGCACAATGAAAAGAGGCCGCCCTCTGCCGGGCGGCCTCCTGTCTCAATACTTCACGTTGGGGTGATACTTGCCGAGGATGCCCTGGATCCTGTCCATGGTCTCCTTGCTGGGGGGCTTGATGCCGACCAGATCATAGGTATCTCCCAGCACGTCCCACTTGTGCTTGCCAAGTTCGTGGTAGGGCAGCAGCTCCACCTTCTCGACGCAGTCCCCCAGCTCGGTGATGAACTGGCCGAGTCCTTCTGCGCTCTCGTCATCGTCGGACCAGGTGGGCACCACCACGTAGCGGATCCACATGGTCTGACCGCGGGAGGCCAGGTAGCGGGCGAACTCCAGGGTGTATTTGTTGCTGACGTGGGTGAGGGGAATGTGCTTCTCGTCGTTGATCTGCTTGATGTCGAGCAGCACCAGATCGGTGTTGTCCAGCACCCGGTCGAGCAACTCGTCGTAGTGACGCACGAAACCGTTGGTATCCAGGCAGGTGTGGATCCCCTGGGCCTTGCAGGCGGTGAACAGTTCGGCGATGAACTTCTGCTGCAGCATGGCCTCGCCGCCGGAGGCGGTCACGCCACCGCCGGAGGCATTCATGAAGTGACGATAGCTGGTGAGATCCTTCATCAGCTCGGGCACGGTGACCTCGCGGCCGCCCTGGGTGTCCCAGGTGTCCCGGTTGTGACAATACTTGCAGCGCATCAGGCAGCCCTGCATGAACACGATGAAGCGGATGCCGGGGCCGTCGACGGTCCCGCAGGTCTCGACGGAGTGGATCCGGCCAATGATGTCGGTAGTGCCGGTGTCGCTGGCTTCAACGGTCGGGATCCGCTGCGTGCCGGGGGTGGCAGGTCCCTTGGATTCAACGGCGGGGATCCGGTTAATGACTGACATAGACGACTCCAATGGTGCGGACAAGGTTCGAGCGGTCGTTATTTTATGACAGAAAGCCCTATAAATCCTACCAGTTTAGCCCGCAGGGGTGGCACCCAGCAGGCTCTCCAGTGCCTTGACGGGGAGCGGCCGGCTGGTGAGAAAGCCTTGATAATGCTGGCATCCCAGGGCCTTGAGCACGGCGAGCTGCTCCTCTTCCTCCACCCCTTCGGCGGTGACGGTGAAACGAAACACCCGGGCGAGATCCAGGATGGCCTTGACGATGGCCTTGTCCTGTTCGCTGTGGACCAGGGTCTGGATGAAGCTTCTGTCGAGCTTCACTTCGTCGGCGGGCAGATCCCGCAGATAGGCCAGGGAGGAGTAGCCCGTGCCGAAGTCGTCGATGGAGATGAGCAGGCCGAGGGCCTTGAGCTGGCGGATCCTGGCGATACTCTCCAGCCGGTTTTCCAGCACCACGGACTCGGTGATCTCCAGCAGCAGGCGCGACGGGGGCACCCCGGTGTCCCGCAGTATGTACTCCACCTGCTGCACGAAACCGGCGGTGTGGAACTGGCGGGCGCTGACGTTGACCGACAGATGGGGGATGGCGAGGCCGTTGTTGAGCCAGAAGCTGTACTGGGTGCAGGCGGTCTTCATCACCCAGTAGCCGATCTCCTGGATCAGGGTGGTCTCCTCGGCGATGGGGATGAACTCCCCGGGTGGCACCATGGTGCCGTCGGCCTTCTGCCAGCGCAGCAGCGCCTCTATGCCCGAGAGCGTGCCGTTGTCGACCCGGTATTGGGGCTGGTAGTGCAGCACCAGCTCGTTGTTGCGCAGGGCATCGCGCAGCTGGTTGTTGAGAGAAAGCTTGCTCTTCTCTTTTTCCGCCATGGCTTCACTGAAGAAGATATGGTTGCCCTGGCCCGCGCGCTTGGCCATGTGGACGGCGGTATCGGCCTGCTGCATCAGGACAAGGTGATCCTTGTCGTCATCGCTGAACAGGCTGATCCCCACGGAGGCGCTGCAGTGCAGCTTGTGATCGCCGATGTCGAAGGGGGCACGGAAGATCCCCATCAGCTCCCGGGCAAAGTGCTCCGCCAGGATCTTGGCGGTGATATAGCCCTGGCCCAGTGCCGTGAAGAGCAGGGCAAATTCGTCACCCGAAGTGCGGGCGAGCACCAGGTTCTCCTGGGGCAGGGACTTGAGTCGCACCACCACGGCCTGGAGCAGCAGATCGCCGCAGGCGTGACCGAGGGAGTCGTTGATGGATTTGAAGTTGTCCAGATCCAGCAGCAGCAGGGCCCCCCACTGACCACTCGGGGCCTGCAGGGTGCGCTGCATGATGTCGGTCAGGCTGCGCCTGTTGTAGAGATCGCACAGGTCGTCGTAGTAGGCGAGGCGCTCAATGTGGCGGGCGGTCTCTTTCTCCTGGGTGATGTCGTGGAAGCTGCAGACGAAGTGGCTGATCTCCTCCTCCTCGTCCTTGACCCCGCTCACCATGAGCCGCACCGGGAAGAGGTGTCCTTCCCTGTGCAGGCATTGTTCCTCCCCGAGCCAGTATCCCTGCCGGTTGACAGCCGTGATCACCTCCTCCTTGAGGGTGTCGCCATAGTAGGTGGGCCTCAGGGCGTCGATGTGCAGGCCCAGCATCTCCTCGCTGGCAAAGCCGGTGATGCGGCTGAAGGAGGCATTGACCTTGAGGATGATGCCCCCGTGATCCATCACCAGCAGGCCGTCGTGGGTGTTGAAGGCCACTTCGGCCAGGCGCAGGGCATCGTCATTGGCCAGGCGCTGCAACTCGCTGGCGGCCCGCTCGCGCTGTTCGTAGAGGACGTCCAGCAGGGGCGCGGGATCGGCCAGAGGGGTGGCGAGCAGCAGGGTGAGCTGCCCCAGGGGGAGACCGTTTGGCCCCGGGAAGGGGATACCGACATAGGCCTTGGCGTCGAGGGCCAGCAGTTGGCTGGACTGGGGATAGCGCAGGGCCAGATCTTCCACGTAGAGACTCTGTCCGTGCTGGAAGATCTCCCGGCCAGGGCCGATGTCCATGGGCATGGGTTTGACGACGGCGAAGGCATCCCCCTCCACCACGCAGCGGGGAATGAGCCAGAGATCCTGGCCGCGAGGCTGAAACTCGCCGATCCAGCCCCTGTGGGCACCACTCAGGCCCATGGCCCAGCGCAGCAGGGCGCGGCAGTAATCGTTGCCGGTCAGGTTGGCAAGCCCGGGTGGGGGCGCGAGGTCCGGGGCGTCGGTCGCCACGGGGTCCGGCTGCCAGTGGCCGAGCAAGCGGGCGCAATGACGTACCAGTTGCAGGGTGTCATCGCTGATGAGGGTGCTCTCGGCATACTCCAGGCTGAGCACGCCGATGAGCTTCTCCTGCTCCAGCAAGGCGCCGTCCAGGCGGGAGCAGACATTGGCATCGGCCAGGTAGTAGTGCTGGCTCAACATGGGCTGGTGGGCCGCCTCCGAGAAGCTCAGGGCACCCCGGGCACGCAGGGCCCGGATGTAGCGGCTGTCTCCGCGAATGGCACCGAGCGCGTCCACCCCCAGGGTGAACACCGGGGTCAGCTGCTCGCCGCCCAGGGCGCCATGGGCCTGGTAGTGCCAGAGGATCAGGCGATCGGCCCCCAGGCACTCCTTGAGGCTCTCCAGCATGGCGTCATACTGCTGCTGGCTGGCCATCTGGCTCAGGCGCGGCAGTTGCAGGGACAGGCTGGCGGCGCTCTCCTGGGACTGGGTCTGCAGGCAGATGAGCCAGAAGGCGTCCTGCTCGTGGGAGAGGGAAATGTGCCAGAGGAGAGCGTCAAAGCGCAGCACCAGCTTGCCCCCCTTGCCGCTGGCCAGCCGCTGCTCGATGGGCTGGCGCAGGGCGTCCGGCAATTGGGCCGGCCAGGCACTGCGGGGCTCGTCGAGCCAGTGGAGCGGCGTCTGCATCACATCGGTCAGGGCGACCAGCCGTTGACTACGGGTATCCAGGCGGAAAAACAGAGGCGCCTGGCTGGCGGTCGGAAGATGGCTGAGCGCGGTAGACGACATGAACTGACACTATCCTGTTGAGCAATTGTCGGAGGGCAAGAATACTGCAAATCCGTGGCAAACAAAATTTCATTTAATTCTAAATTAGATAAGTCTCATGTACAGGATCTTTAGCAGCAACCAATTGAAATAGATATAAAAATGGCTTCGATTGTGATCTGATTTTATCGC
>NZ_JAPDBQ010000209.1:0-4823 GCF_027705325.1 Aeromonas sp. QDB18 | reverse complement strand
GTTTGGAGACAGCCAGTTTACCAGCACCCTGTCTGTCAACTTCCACTTCCCCAAGATCCCGCGAAGAACCAAAAAAGAAGGCGGGTCACCCCGCCTTCTTTCGTTTACGCCTCACCGGTGCTGTGGTCGTCGCGAAATGACCAGGACTACGCCCGATGAGCCCGGGCTGTCGCCCTCCCAACCAGTATGGATAGCCCCATTCGGGTTCTGCCAGCCAAAATAGTCGGGGCCAAACGTTTGCACCCGTCGTCTCATGATCCTGGCCAGGATTTTTTCCCTCCGCTGCCTTAGAATCGCCGCCCGTTGTTGGAGGTCTCCCCATGCTTGTCACTTTTCTGCGTCTCTTGTTTATCGGTTGTGCCCTGGTCTTTCTCTTTATGCTGGTCCGTGCCTGGTGGCACAAACGGCGTCATGGCCAGCTCGAAGCCACCCCTTTCTGGCCGGTGGCGGCCATCGGTTTTGTGGCCAATTTTCTCGATACCCTGGGGGTGGGGAGCTTTGCGGTGAAGACCGCCTGCTACAAGCAGTTCAGGCTGATCGATGATCGGGTGCTGCCCGGTACCCTCAACGGCCAGTGCGTGCTGCCGACCGTGACCCAGGCTCTCATCTTCATCGGCGTGGTCAACGTGGATCCCATGACCCTCATCAGCATGATGGCGGCGGCAGCAGCCGGTGCGGCCTGGGGCGCCCGTTACGTGGCTTCCTTTGATCGCCAGACCATCCGGCTGGTGATGGCGGTCTCCCTGCTGGTGGTCGCCGGTCTCATCTTTGCCGGTCTGCTTGGGCTCTTCCCCCTCGGTGGCGAGGCCATGGGGCTGAGCGGTTACAAGCTGGGGATCGCCCTTGCCGGCAACTTCCTGTTCGGAGCCCTGATGAACGTCGGTATCGGCCTGTTCGCCCCCTGCATGACCCTGGTCTATCTGCTCGGCATGAACCCGCTGGTGACCTTCCCCATCATGATGGGATCCACCGCCGTGCTCAGCGTCTTCTCGGCGGGGACCTTCATTCGCATGGGGGCTTTCGATGCGCGGGCCGTGCTGGCGGTGGCCATCTTCGGCCCCATCGGCGTGGTGCTGGCGGCCATGCTGGTCAAATCCATGGAGATGGAGATGCTCAAATGGCTGGTGGCCTTCATCGTCATCTATACCTCCTGGACCATGTACGCCTCCTGGCGGGCGGCTCGTCGCCCCACCGCGCAGCTGGCTGCGGATATCGCTGGTTAGCCTGCACCAGTGCGGCTTCCGCCCTGGCACCGAGAAACACATAGAGCCCCAGCGCCAGCAGCAACCCCACGGCGCAGCCCATCACCCCCACCGCAGGCCAGAGCAGTTCGCTCTGGCCGAGGGATCCCTTGAACAGCAGCAGCAACCCCTCGATGGAGACCGCGATCAGGATGGCGGCGATAAAGCGGGTAATGGTGCGCCGGATGGCGCTGTGGCGGAAGATGTCCTTATGCAGCAGCACCTCCTCTTCGAGGATGGTCTTGCCGAGATCGAACACCGCCAGCGCGAGCGTGAGGAAGATGATGGCGCTGAAGGCCCCCAGCCGGTTCTGCTGGGTGCCGCACAGGAGCAGATAGAGCTGTTCCAGCCCGTGCCAGATGAGGGTGCCGACGATGAGAAACAGGGCCAGACTCAGGACGACGTAGACGGCCCTGAACCAGGGAATGGCGCGCCGCCGCTCCCTGTCCCCCATCAGCCAGGCGATCAGCTGGTGCAGGTTGATCTCCAGCTCCCGGCCATGGCCCTGCACCAGCAGGCGCAGCTGCCCCTGGGCCGCCGGAACGGGCGCCAGTATGGCAGGCCTGATCTGGGGGGCCAGGCTCTTCACCTCCTCGACGAAGGCATAGGTCTTGAGAGACGCCTCGGGGAGGGTGAGCAGCCCCAGCAGCAGGGGGGCCAGCTCGGTTTCGTACTCCTGATAGCGCCGCAGCACATCGATGGGGCTCATCTCTGCCATATACACCTCGGTCCAATGGGCTCCTGAAGCAGGGGCCTGCAAATTGTGGGCCCGATTTATGACAGCCCGTGTACGGCGCGGCGCACCAGCAGGTGGCAAGGTTCCGGTGAGGGACTTAAGGATGCACCACTATGGTGCCTTGTCGGGACGAGCAAACAAAAAAGGGCCCCATCGGGGCCCTCTGCACATCTTGCTGCTTGTCAGCCAGCCAGCTTGGCGAAGCTGCGCTCGGCGGCCGCCAGGGTGTGTTCAATCTCCTTGTCGCCGTGCGCCAGCGACAGGAAGCCCGCCTCGTAGGCGCTCGGTGCCAGATAGACACCCTCTTCCAGCATCAGGTGATAGAAGCGCTTGAAGCGTTCCATGTCGCAGCGAGTCACCTGCTCGTAGCGGGTGATCTCGGTCTCGTCGGTGAAGAAGAAGCCGAACATGCCGCCCACGTAGTTGATGGCGAGCGGGATGCCGTGCCTGGCGGCGGCGGCTTTGAGCCCCTCGGCGACACGGGCGGTCTTGGCGCTCAGCTGCTCATAGAGGCCCGGCTCCAGCAGCAGGTCCAGCATGGTGAGGCCGGCGGCCATGGCCACCGGGTTGCCGGAGAGGGTACCAGCCTGATAGACGGGGCCGGTCGGGGCGATGTGTTGCATCACCTTCTTCTTGCCGCCGAAGGCGCCCACCGGCATGCCGGCACCGATGATCTTGCCGAGGGTGGTGAGATCCGGGTCGATGTTGTAGTGGCCCTGGGCACCACGCAGGGAGACGCGAAAACCCGTCATCACCTCATCCAGGATCAGCAGGGCGCCGAACTCGTCACAAATGGCGCGCAGCCCTTCCAGGAAGCCGGGCACCGGCGGGATGCAGTTCATGTTGCCAGCGACCGGCTCGACGATGATACAGGCGATCTCGCTGCCGTACTGGGTGAAGGCTTCGCGCACCGAGTCCAGATCGTTAAAGACACAGGTGAGCGTGTGTTTGGCGAAATCGGCCGGTACGCCCGGGCTGTTGGGCTGACCCAGGGTGAGGGCACCGGAGCCGGCCTTGACCAGCAGGGAGTCGGCATGGCCGTGGTAGCAGCCTTCAAACTTGACGATCTTGTCGCGACCGGTGTAGCCGCGGGCCAGCCGGATGGCGCTCATGGTCGCCTCGGTGCCGGAGTTGACCATCCGCACCTGCTCCATGGAGGGGACGATCTGGCGCACCTTCTCGGCCATCAGCACTTCGATCTCGGTCGGGGCACCGTAGCTAAGCCCTTTTTCCACCGCCTTGATGACCGCGGCCTTGATGGCCGGGTGGTTGTGACCGAGCAGCATGGGGCCCCAGGAACCGATGTAATCCACATAGGCCTGGCCGTCCACGTCATAGAGGTAGGCGCCATCGGCGTGATCGATGAAGCGGGGTGTGCCGCCGACCCCGTTGAAGGCGCGGACCGGTGAGTTGACGCCACCGGGAATGGTCTGGCGGGCCTGTTCAAACAGCTGATCTGATTTTGACATGGATCATCCTTAATGGGATTTTGGTCGTTACCCGGGCGCAGGCTGCCGATTGCGGCTCGGCAGGGGATGGCGGGAGGAGTATGCTTTGCGCTCTCGCCCCGGACTCTCGCCCGTGATACATGAAACGGGCCGACTATAGCAGAAAGGCCCAGAGCTGGGCAGCCGAGGCCGAGGTGTGTCTGGTCCTCGTTAGATGAGCGTGATTATCCATGGAGCAACAAGCCATTCCTTCCGCCGACGCGGCCTCGCTGCGTCGTCCTCCAGTCTTGCAGCGCCTGATACGGCGGGACAAGATGCCGCTGCTGGTGCTCCTGCTGGCGGCCCTGGTCGGCCTGCTGGCAGGCCTGGTGTGCGGATTGTTCGAGTCTTGCGTTCACTGGCTGGCCCAGCAGCGTGTCGACTTGCTGGCCGATCGCCCCTGGTGGCAGCTCGGTCTGCTCGGCTTTGGTTTCAGCGCCCTGCTGGGGTTGGTCGGCTATTTCCTCACTCATGCCTTTGCCCCCGAGGCGGGGGGATCCGGTATCCCGGAAATTGAAGGGGCCATGGACGACCTGCGCCCGGTACGCTGGTGGCGGGTGTTGCCGGTGAAGTTTTTTGGCGGGGTCTGTACCCTGAGTTCCGGCATGGTGCTGGGTGGGAGGGGCCCTCGGTGCAGATAGGGGGCAACCTCGGCAAGATGGTGGCGGATATCTTCCGGTTGCCCAAGGAGCATGGCCACGCCCTGCTGGCTGCCGGTGCGGCGGGTGGTCTCGCTGCGGCCTTCAATGCCCCGCTGGCAGGGATACTGTTTGTCATGGAAGAGATGCGACCGCAATTTCGCTACTCCTTCCTCGCCATCAAGGCGGTCGGGATTTCGGCCGTCATGGCGACCCTGATGCTGCAGAACATGAAAGGGCAATCCCCCGTCATCATGCTGCCTCACTACGACGCTCCGGCCTTGAAGGCGCTCTGGCTGTTTCTCTTCATGGGGGGCTGCTTTGGTGTGCTGGGGTTCGTCTTCAACAAGCTGGTGCTCGCCTGTCAGGATGGTTACCTGGCATTGCATCAGAACAAGCGCCACCGCTTCGTCATCATCGGCATGGGGGTGGCTGGAACCTTTGGCATGCTGTCGCTGTTCGCCCCTTCGGTCACTGGAGGGGGAATCGAGCTCATCCCGCATCTGACGGGGGGAGACTATGCGATGGCGACGCTCTTCATCATCTTCTCGGTGCGACTGGTGGGTACCCTCATCTGCTTTTGCTCGGGGGCCCCTGGTGGTGTCTTTGCGCCGACCCTGGCGCTGGGCACCCTGTTCGGGGTGATCTTTGGTTCATCGCGGCTTTCCGGGGAAGGCCGCCTTGATTTTCAGAAAAAAGTATTCTGAGTCCCTAAATCCAT
>NZ_JAPDBQ010000208.1:0-4983 GCF_027705325.1 Aeromonas sp. QDB18 | reverse complement strand
GGGAGGATCTATCAACCCCCGAAAGGGGATCAAGAGATGATCGTCACATTCGACTGTCAACGGGGGGCTGGTGAACGGTTACCCTTGGGCAGCCAGATCTCCGCCTGACCGAGCAGCACGGCCCCCTGCAACACCAGGGCGAGCCGGTAGAACAGGCGCTGCTGCAGCTGGGGCGGCAGCCACACCTGCTTGGTCTTGCCGAGCAGCCCCACCAGACGCACCAGCAGGATACGGTGCAGCACCAGGTGCAGGGCCAGAGCGGTCAGCACGATGAAGCCCAGGGCGATCACCAGGGCGATCATGGGGGTCACATCGACACCCAGGCCTGACAACCAGTTGAAAAATATCTCCTTCATCTCTACCTCCGGGACGTGAAACTGCGGTCAGGGTACGTATCTGGCCCCTCATGTCAAATGACAGCTTGCTCAATGTGCCCCCGAAACGACAACGCCCGGCACAGGCCGGGCGTTGATTCGCTGCGAGGTGGCGTCAGCCGACCAGGCTCAGGGCATCGCGAGCGATGACCAGCTCCTCGTTGGTGGGCATCACCAGCGCCAGGCGGCTGCCTTCGGCGGTGATGGGGCCTTCGCCACCGAGCACGGCGGCGTTGTTCGCCTCTTTATCAACCTTGAAGCCGAACAGGGCCAGCCGTGCCAGCACCATCTCGCGCACCATGGCGGCGTTCTCGCCGATCCCGCCGGTGAACACCAGGGCGTCCAGGCGACCGTCCATGGCGGCGGCGTAGGCACCCACATACTTGGCCACCCGGTAGGTGAAGACATCCAGCGCACGCTTGGCGCCGGCGTCGGTGGCGTAGTTGGTGGTGACGTAACGGCAGTCGCTGCTCGCCTCGGTCATGCCCAGCAGACCGGATTCACGGGTCAGCACCTGGTTGATCTCGTCCACGCTGTAACCGAGCTGGTCGTGCATGAAGAAGACCACGGCAGGGTCGATGTCACCAGAGCGGGTGCCCATGGCCAGCCCTTCCAGCGGGGTCAGGCCCATGGAGGTATCGACGGACTCGCCGTTTCGGATGGCGCAGACGGAGGCACCATTGCCCAGATGGCAGTTGATGATGTTGAGCTCGGACAGCGGCTTGCCCAGCGCCTTGGCGGTCTCTTCGGCGATGAAGCGATGGGAAGTGCCGTGGGCGCCGTAACGACGGATGCCGTTCTCCTGATAGAGCTTGTAGGGCAGCGCGTAGAGGTAGGCTTCCTGCGGCAAGGTCTGGTGGAAGGCGGTGTCGAACACGGCCACGTTCTTCTCGGCCAGGGCCGGGAAGACCTTGAGGGCGGCACGGATGCCGATGAGGTGCGCCGGGTTGTGCAGGGGGGCGAACGGAATGGCGGCCTCGATGCCGGCGATGACGCCATCATCGATGCGAACGGAGCGGGAGAACTGCTCGCCACCGTGCACGATGCGATGGCCGATGGCGACCAGTTGCTCGGCGAGTGTCGGATCCTGGGGCAGGATGTGACCCACTATGTGGTCAAGGGCTTCCTGGTGCGCAGCGCCCGCGCCCAGCATGGCCTCGCCCTTGACTCCGTGGAGTTTCCATTTGATACGTGCGTCATCCAGATTGAAGCATTCGGCCAGGCCGGACAGCATGTCCTCACCTGTTTCGGCGTCCATTACGGCAAATTTCAGGGAAGAGCTACCGCAGTTAAGGATCAATACCAACTTGCTCATGTTCTACATCTTCCTGTGCTTCGGCTTTACGCCGACAGTGTCGTGTCATCCAACATGGATGGGATTCCCCTGCCGGGGGCGTTATGGTCGCAGGAAAGTGCGCCCAATTTTTCAAACTGTCTGGCGCCGACCACCAACGCTGGGCCTGGCGCACTCATCCTTTCAAACTCTCTGGCGCCGACTCATGATCTGGCGCGCTCATCTATCTCAAACTGTCTGGCGCCGACCGCCAACTCTGGGCCTGGCGCGCGCGTCGAATCATCGATTCGGGACGGGCCGAGCGGCGGCCCTGTTGTGGCGGGTGCCCGGGCACCCGGCGCTGCGGCTCAGACAGTGGCCAGCAACGACTGGTGGACCTTGACAACCAGCTTCTTCACCAAGCCTGGGGTAGTCAGGGTACAGAGAGGGCGATGCAGTTCTCCCGGCCAGAAGATGGCAAAGTCGCCGGGCTGCAACGCCAGATAACTGGTCTGGTCGTCATCGACGAACCAGAGATCGGGGTGGGGATGATCGGCACCGTCGTTCACATAGGCATGGGGCCCGACGCCGATCCACTCCTCCCCCCGCAGCAGCAGCTGGATGTCCAGATACTGCTCATGAAACTCGCCGCGGCGATCCGCGACCGGCTCGGTCAGCGCTTCGCTCACCAGGCAGAATAGCTTGAGACCGTCTATGTCATGTTTCCCAAGCTGCGCCTCACTCCAGTGGGCAAGGCTCTTCACCACCTCGGCCATGATGCGGGCCAGCGGGGCGGGCAAGGGGGTGCGTTGCAAGGTATCCAGACTGCCGGTGATCATGGGGTTCGCATCCTTAGGTATATCTGCCGTCTATCTTTGTCCATCAATGAAAAAGGACCCCTAAAGGTCCTTATTCAGCGTCGCCTGCCATCCATGCAGACTCGAAAAGCGCCTGATTCATCTTGTTGGCGCCGGGTCACTGTTGCACAGTCGCCCGCCCCTTGCCAAGAGATACCCGCTCATTCACCCGATGATCGTACCAGTTGAAACAATATTATTCACTACTCCATTGCCACCGACTTTGACCAGACGCAAAAACGGGAGCATCTGCTCCCGTTTTTTTCACCGAATCGGCGTCATTCAAGCCTTGCGGGCGTTCTCCACCGGCTTGGCGTACATGGCACGCCAGATGGCCTTGTGCTCTTCCGGCACCTCCGACTGGCGGGTCAGGAAGGCGGTCTGCTCTATGGTGCTGGCCTTGCCGGGCACATCTGCGGCCAGGTAGTTGCCCGGGAAGAGGCGGTAGCTGCTCCAGATCGCCTTGTCGATGAGCGCGGCCAGTTCGTCCGGATCGCTGAAGCCCTCGGTGATGGGGGCACCGAAGGAGACATGTACTCGCCCCTTCTGGCCGATGATGCCGGCGACTATGCTCTCGATGTCCTCGAACTCGCCCTTCTCATAGCTGCCGTTGACCGACTTCTCGTAGAGCTCCCGTGCCTTGGCCTTGTCGGTGGGATCCACCTCGTAGCTGATGCTCACCGGCACTATGTTGAGGCTGCGCATGTAGTCGACGAAGTCGATCTTCTGCTTCTTGCCGTCCACGTAGAACATCTTGAGGATGGCCGGATCCGTCTTGTCATCACCGTTCTTGGCGCGCCCTTCCTTCTGGGCGATCCAGATGGAGTGGCCTTCGTGCACCGACTGGCCGATGTAGGCCGACAGCTCGCCGAGGGCTTTCATCATCTCCCGCGGCCCCTTGGCGGAGCGCTTGACGATGAAGCTCTTGTTGAGCTTCATCAGCTCGGTGGCACAGGGCTTGCGCAGCAGGTTGTCACCGATGGCGATGCGCACGGTATCGAAGCCGTGGGTGTGCAGCCCCCAGTTGACGAACGCCGGATCCATGGCGATGTCCCTGTGGTTGGAGACGAACAGGTAGCCCTGCTCCTTCTTCAGATGCTCGAGACCGGAGAAGCTCACCCCCTGGGTGGAGGTGGCGATCATGCGGCTCATGTAACGGGTCACCCCCATCTGCACCTGATGGATGGTGCTGACCTTGGCCCACTTGTGGCGCAGGAACTGGCGGATCAGCGGGCGAATGGCCCAGCCCAGCCAGCTCATCAGGGAACCGAAACGGTATTTGGCGATGGCGCCGATAAACTCGTCATCCTGGATCAGCCGCTCGATGGCAGCCGGCACTTCGTCATCGCGATAGGGGCGAATGTCCGCGAATCTATCTACTTCTGTCACAATGTCAGCCTTGCATGTATGGAGTCGCGACCAGCTGCTGCTGGCTGGGAAAATTCAGGGCGCAATTTTACACGCTTTTGGGGTCAGGGGTATGAGACGCACACAGATAGTGCGATCTTGCCGTGAAAAAGCCGACAGATCCCAGGGAACAAGGATCCAGGATGGCCTGCGCCGACGGATTGGCGAGGGTTGGCCCTGCCACATGCAGCCTAACCTGCCGGATTGAGCAGCGCGGTGAGGATGTGGTCCTCCCAGCGGCCGTTGATCATCAGGTAGTCCCGGGCATAGCCTTCCTGCTCGAACCCGAGACGCGCCAGCAAGGCGCCGCTGCGCCGATTCGCCGGCATGTAGCTCGCCATGATGCGGTGCAGGCCGCGCTCCCGGAACAGATAGTCGATGCCGGCGGCCACCACCTCCTGCATCAGCCCCTGCCCCTCATAGGCCTGGTCGATGGCATAGCCCAGATGGCATGCCTTGAACATGCCCATCATGATGTGGGTGAAGTGGCAGGTGGCGAGTACCCGCTCCCCTTTGGGATCGAGCGCTACCAATGGCACGGCGCTGCCATCGAAAAACTGGCCGTAACCGTCGCGCAGTCGCCCCTGCCAGTGACCCAGGGTATAGAAACTCTCGTCACGCCTCAGCTCCCAGGGCGCGAGGTGAACGCGGTTGCGCTGGTAGAAATCCAGCATCAGACAGGCCCGCTCCGGGGGCAGCACGGTCAGCCGGGTACGGGCCGTGGTGATATGAGGCAGAGTCATCACTGTGTCTCCCCATCCTGACCATGCATGGTGCCAGCGACCAGGTTGGGCCGGGACGCCATCAGTGATCCCTTTCCCGCAACCTGAGCCAGTCATCCCGCAGCAGACCGTAGTGGACGTGATCCACCACCCTGTCCGCCAGCCGCTCCGCCCGCCGGGTGATCCCCTCCTGCTGCATGCCGAGCCGCTCGCACACCGCCCGACTGGGTTCGTTCTCCAGTGCGGCGCTGATCTCCACCTTCTCCATCCCCATGTAACGGTTCACCCAGACCAGTTGACAGGTAAAAAATGAGACGATCGTCCGGTGATCCACTATTGCCTCTTGCGTG
>NZ_JAPDBQ010000207.1:0-5052 GCF_027705325.1 Aeromonas sp. QDB18 | reverse complement strand
CAGTGCCATAGTCCTTGAAAAAATCAAACAGGCTGTAGCCTTTCTGGAATTGGACTTTGCTTTTGGCCATGATCTCGCACCTCAGTAACTGTACGTAAGATCAGTATAGCTCGTGGTGACTGCTAATCATGGGTAATCAGGTAATTATATGTCATAGTCGTGAGCAGTATAATGATAGGTATTTTTATTGCTTGACATCAATGTTTAGCAAGAGCGTATGGCCGATTGCTTGGCATTATGGGCAAGTTGCATTCTTTTTTCATGAGAGTGAGCCAGTGTTTTAATTGCATTTACCCATAGTTCACTGTCATTCTCAAGCAAAATGCCATTGACATTCTGCGTCACCACTCCTTTATAGGGGGCTCGGTTGCTATATATTCCTACCGCGCCCATACGGACAAAATCATAGAACTTGACGGGCCCTCTCCCGGCATTAAACGCAGAGTCAAGCAAAGGGGCTAAACCGATATCTATACGTTGAGTTTTGGTATATACCAAGTAGTTTTCCCAAGTCATGGGATGAAGTACAGTCACTCTAGGTGTATTACGATAGAGTTTGTATATATCATGTTCGCCAAATATTTCAAATGTAACATTATGGCAGAGATTCATGACTTGGTTAATAACTTCATACAGCCAGATTTTTTCATCCCGATGAGAGCTGGTGCCATGATATGCAATTCTCAGCATGGGAGTGTGCTCAAGTAAAATGTTGGAAGGCATCGGGTTGATAATTTTTGGATCGAACGCAGAGTACTTTTTTGCTAGATAGGGTGTGGATACCCAAAACTCATCACAATACGCGGTAATCCACCTGTGCTGAGCCGAGGCGCGGCGCAGTATTTTCTTGCGATATTCTTTAGGTAGTCGTTGCAATGCAGTTGGATCCAGCAAGTCATCATCCATGAAATAAATGATTCTTGATAGCTTATCAATGTCCAACTCAAATTTAGCCTGCCAGTGTGAAGATATAAATCTGATGATGACGATAGCATCGTCAGATTGGATTGAAAGATGGCTAAGGTCGTTACCGTCTTTTAGTATTACCTCTATATCTTTAAACTGTGCAGCTATACTCTGTTGAAAATAGGCCAGTGTCGGCGAATTCCCTTCATGTAATATAATAACACGTCGACATGGGCCATGTAGTAGAGAGCTAAGACTATGTTCTTTTTTATTTAATTTTCGGTATTTTTTGAATAATACCTTTCTGATCATTTCATCCATGGCAATACCACATTGGGAGCATGACTAAGCGAGAAATCTGGGCGGTCATAGCTCAAATTGGGATTATAAGCAGGATCGTGCTTCAGCCGCTGCGCCCAGCGTTTTTTCATATAGCGCAGTTCCTTTTGTGCTCGTGCCAACTGCTGTGGCGTCACGTCCTTGCCACGAGAGACCGACTCATGGTGATAGAGTTCGGCAAACGGGGTCCAGACAATTCGCCAGCCAGCCTCACCAGCCCGTAGGCAATAATCCACATCGTTGAAGGCAACGGGCAGATTGAGATCATCAAGACCACCCAGTGACAAGAACAACTCTCGATGGGTCAGCAAGCAAGCTGCAGTGACGGCAGAGAGTTCTTGCGCACAGACGGCCCTGCGCTGATAACCGGGGTCATCAGCGGTGAGGCCTACATGAAAGTGATCGGCGCAACCACCAGGACCGACGGCATCGCCACCATGCTGTACTCTACCGTCGCCGAAATAGAGCTTGGCACCCACCACGCCGACGCCTGGACGCAGCAGATGAGAGACCATCTCTTCCAACCAGCTCGGACTCATGACTTCTGTGTCGTTATTGAGCAGGCAGATGAGCTCACCACTGGCCTGGCCAACGGCCGCATTGTTAATGGCCGAATAGTTGAACGGATGATCATAAGGGATCACCCGCACCCCGTATTCCTGGGCTGCATGGGCCAGATAGGCCAGGGTATCGACCTCGTCACTCTGGTTGTCCATCACCAGGATTTCCAGATTGGGATAGCGTGTCTGCCGTACCAGACTGTCAATGCAGGGCTTGAGATGAGCCAGGCCATTGCGGGTGGGGATGACCACCGATACCCGAGGCAATTGGGCTGGCAGTGGCCAGTGCCAACGACAGATACCGTGGGGCGCAGGGGATAGCGTCACACCCGAAGGCATCACTTGGCTCGCCTGAGCGATCAGCCCATGATCATCCTGCTCTTCACCGGGTTGATGCATCATCAGCACCGGAATATGTGCTATCTGTCCTGCATCCAACTGCCGGGAAAGTAGCAGCCATTGGTGATGACAGCTGACCCGGTCGGCAGGCACGAGAGGTTCACCTTGCTCGCGCCACAGGGCACACCAACCTATGTAGTTCTGGCCGTGCAGCAGTGTTTCATTCCAATCCGGTTTGAAGTGGGGAGAGTGGCGTTTGCCACTGTGATCCAGCAGATCGTGATCCCCGTAGATCCATTTTACATGAGGAGTCATACGTAACTGGTTGGCGACCCAAAAGAGCGCGGCAGGCGCGATCTCTGCCCCAAGGGGGATGGCCCAATGCCAGGTTTCGGCAGTGTGCTCCGACTCAGGTCTGTCAGCGCTCTGCTCCAGCAAGGTGACATGGCTTGTCGGGTAGCAGAGTGTCTCTATGCTGGCAAGGGTGCGCTGCCGTGCCGTGCTATCTCCTTCCCCCACCAGATGCAGACAGACATGGGGCAAGTTGTCCCAACGAGCCAGCACACGGGTGATCATCTGGCGATCACCTGGCAGCAAGGTATCGAAGCTGGCCAGCCAGTGTTCGTAGGCGTGCAGGGGTCTGTCATCACGCAGATTGCCAACCAGTTCATATGCCAGAGGAAGATTGGTGAACCACAGATGCCAGGATAACCCCAGTCGCCTGCGCTTTTGAGCATTCAGCTGCCCGTAGAAGGGCCATACCCGGCGTAGACGGCGCCAGAGGCTCTCGATGGACGACACCTGACGAATCTGGCCGACCTCAACCTGGCAATCAGCCCCTTCACTGCTCGCCAACAGGGCGAGTTGACTGGCCCCCTTGGGGAGATGGACCAGCTCTTGCAATGTGCCACGGCGCGTTACGGGCAGTGTTTTTTCATGCCAGCGTCCCTGGCGGCATTGCCAGCGTAACCGGGTTTCCCCCCGTGGCTGACGAGCCTGGACTTTGCCCTGAATAAAGAGCCAGCCAGATCGCAACGAAAAAGAGTCTGGCAGCGTCAAGGGCTGCCAATGGCAATCGCTATGCATAACAAGTTTCACAATCCGAAGAAGAGGGCACCCAGTTTGGCCACAGGCGTGACCGGCAAACGTGGGTAAGAGAAACACTAATGTGGCGGTGTCAACCCATCCATTTCTTCATTCTGGCACCAAGCCAGGAGCGACCAGAGGGGGAGCCATCTGCAGGAAGGGCTGCGAGTCGCTCGTTCAGGGCGGCCATTTCTGCTTTTACTCTGGGGGCCAGGGCGGCGGCAAGCAGACAAGTCTCATCGTTGCGATCATGGGCCTTGAAATAGGCCTTGTGCTTGACCCGGTTCGCGGTGGCCGCACTGCCCCGCAGATGCTTGCCGAGCAGAAACTCTTCCAGTGATTTGACGGCATAGTGATTAACCCTCACCCCGCTCCAGAGCACCTCGGCACTGACTCCGTTGCCATGCTTGGGATGCAGTATCACGTCATTGCCCAAGGCATCGACATAACGGCCATAGCGCAAGTCGGCGTAGTGAGGATTATGAAAACGATTCACCCGCTGTGGCCTCACGACGCTTTTGAAATTGTGGTGAACATTGAAAGATTGAGGCGCGCGCTTGGTAAAACGCTCAGTCACCAGGCCGTCCTCGGCAAACAGCTCGCCACTGGAACCAAAATTTGACCAGTTCAGGGCGAGAGCACTGACGCTCTCATCCTGAAAGCGGGAAGCAAGAAAATCGGTCAGCCCAAGATCATCAGTCAATGGCAATAAAAATTCATCGGCATCGATAAAGGCAAGCAGATCAACCTCGGGGGGGCAGCTACGCAATATACGCTCGTAGGCAGGTAATTGCGGTTTTTGATTATCCAGATCGGGCTGCTCAAATGTGCTCACAATCCCCAATCTGGCGAGAGAGGCAAGCAGTTCTGTACTGCCGTCGCGACTACCATTATCGGCAATCATAAATCCGGTCACACCTAATACCCGGTGGTAGGCAATCCACTCAAGCAGACCTGAATATTCATCTTTAATGATGGCAGCAATATAGAGGTTCAATTTATCGTCCAATTGATAATCAGGGTGTAGTGCCGGTTTCATCCTATAGATGAATACCGGCACAAATTAGCGCGGTTGCCTTATATGGCGTGGGAGAAGGTCAACTCCTCCAGCCAGGTAATGAGGCCATCAGACTCCAACCCCAGGGTGATACGGTCAGAGAAGGGCACAGCGATATTGAAGCCGCAGCACA
The DNA here is from genome assembly GCF_027705325.1 of Aeromonas sp. QDB18. Lineage (NCBI taxonomy): Bacteria > Pseudomonadati > Pseudomonadota > Gammaproteobacteria > Aeromonadales > Aeromonadaceae > Aeromonas > Aeromonas sp. QDB18. The sequence goes on along the minus strand of NZ_JAPDBQ010000207.1, from coordinate 632 downwards.
ATCCAGGGTGATTGTCTGCAGGTTGCTGCAAGATGGCAGCAACAACGTCAGGCCGTTTGGTATTGAACGCAAAGCTGTATGTGGCAAAACCAGTCTTGATGGCAAGCCGGGGGGAGGCCTCTCCTTGTGCCAGCAGCCACCCCTGAAGCACGATACGGCCATGGGTGAGGGTGAACGGCTCCTTGCGTGAAGGTGAATCGATATGCCAGCGCAACTGGCTACCCTGGGTAACCAGTGGCGATGTTGTCAGGGTGTAGGTGGTTGTCATCCTGTTTTGATACTCGTGTCATTTTATTGTTGTGAGGTGCGTTGGCAGAGTTGACCAGACTCAGGTCATGCCAGTCGCTTTGGGTGCAGAGAGTCTACCCCAACTCTGGGGGTAGTTGTCATCCTCTGGCCTTTCCTTGCCTATCTTGTGGCACCGGTCACTCAGTAACTGGGCGCGTTTGTTCAGGCAGTGTGCGCCGACGAGTCGTGGGAGGCTTGCATATCCTCTTCTTGTACAGTTACTCGCCGTCCGTTTATTCGGTCAATGATGGTAGTTTTGGCGCATCCAGGGAAGGTGCGAATAAGTCATATGGCACGAGAGCATTTACTGGTAACCCATTGATATTAAATGACTAAAATTTTCA
>NZ_JAPDBQ010000206.1:0-5095 GCF_027705325.1 Aeromonas sp. QDB18 | reverse complement strand
AGATCCCGCGAAGAACCATTTTTTAGCCCTGATACTACGTGGACTGGAACTCAAATTCTCTTAAGTGAACAGCATTGGCCGAGAGGCGGGTTTTTTTATGGCTCGCGCCCAGAAATGTTGATCCGCTAGATCAGGTCGGGATCCCGTCCGGATCCACGAACAGATCCGCGTTCCGCCCTTGGCAAGGCACGAGGGATAAGCAAACGCTCACACCCTCGCCAGGGGATTGCACAAATGCGATCCAGCCAGGATCAAATTGAAATATCCCTTTAAGATCATGCGACTAACGCCAGACACACCGCTAATCTACAGAGTTTTCCACAGCTTTTGTGGATAGTTTACCGATCATTTGAAAGAAAATGACAGGTGAAGCCCCTCTCTTCCCCCTTCTCTTTCACCCCCTCGATAACCTCCTGATGCTGTGGCCAGCATCCCTACCGGCGCCCCCACTTGCCCGCAACGCTGCCAGACACGAAAAAGGGCTCCGAAGAGCCCTTGAACAGCTATTTTCACATCCGGCCACATCAGGGACGCAGGGATTTGTCCGCCCGGGAGATGCCACAGACACCGGAGCGCACCACTTCGATGATCTCGTTGGTCTGGGCAGCCGTCTTGATGAAGGCGTCCAGCTTTTCGCTGGTCCCGACGAGCTGCACCGTGTAGAGCTCGGGGGTGACGTCGACGATCTGGCCACGGAAGATGTCCGCCAGCCGCTTCAGTTCGTCACGGGCACCACCGGCGGCGCGCGCCTTGACCAGCGCGATCTCCCGCTCGATGTGCTCCCCTTCGCTGAGATCGCACACCTTGAGCACGTCCACCAGCTTGTGCAGCTGCTTCTGGATCTGCTCCAGTACCCGCTCATCCCCCATGGTGACGATGGTCATGCGGGACAGGGTGGGATCCTCGGTGGGGGCCACCGTCAGGGTCTCGATGTTGTAGCCGCGCTGGGAGAAGAGGCCTACCACACGGCTCAGGGCACCGGATTCGTTCTCCAGCAGAACGGAAATTATATGTCTCATCAGGTTCTCTCCGTCTTGCTCAGCCACATCTCGTCCATGGCGCCAAATTTGATCTGCATCGGATAGACGTGCTCGTCCGGATCGACCGAGATGTCCATGAACACCAGTCTGTCCTTCATGGCAAAGGCCTTCTCCATGGCGCTCTCCAGCTCCGCCGGATCGCTCACCGCGATGCCGACGTGGCCATAGGCTTCCGCCAGCTTGACGAAGTCAGGCAGGGATTCCATGTAGGAGTGGCTGTGGCGGCCACCGTAGAACATCTTCTGCCACTGCTTGACCATGCCCAGCGCACGGTTGTTGATGGAAATGATCTTGATGGGCACCCCGTACTGCATGCAGGTAGAGAGCTCCTGGATGTTCATCTGCACCGAGCCGTCGCCGGTGACGCAGCAGACCACGGCTTCCGGGTTGGCAAACTGGGCCCCCATGGCGGCGGGAATGCCAAAGCCCATGGTGCCGAGACCGCCAGAGTTGATCCACTGGCGCGGTTTGGCAAACGGGTAGTAGAGGGCGGCAAACATCTGGTGCTGGCCCACGTCGGAAGCCACGAACGCCTCCCCTTTGGTCACCTTGTAGAGAGTCTCGATGACCTGCTGCGGCTTGATCAGGGTGGGATGGGTTTCGTAGGCCAGGCAGTTGCGGGAGCGCCACTGGTTGATCTGCTCCCACCAGTCCGCCAGCGCCTGCTTGTCGTTGTCAAAGCCGCACTCGCGGATCACTTCCAGCATCTGTTCCAGCACGGTTTCCACCGAGCCGACGATGGGCACATGGGCCTGTACCGTCTTGGAGATGGAGGTGGGGTCGATGTCGATGTGGACTATGGTGGCGTTGGGGCAGAACTTGCTGACATTGTTGGTCACGCGATCATCGAAGCGGGCACCCACGGCGAAGATGAGATCCGCGTTGTGCATGCTCTTGTTCGCTTCGAAGGTGCCGTGCATGCCGAGCATGCCGATGAATTGCGGATGGGTGCCGGAGAAGGCGCCCAGCCCCATGAGCGTGGTAGTCACCGGCAGGTTCAGCAGCTCCGCCAGCTTGGTCACCAGGTGATCAGCATTGGCGTTGATGGCGCCGCCACCCACGTACATGACCGGGCGGCTCGCCTCGGTCAGCAGCTTGGCAGCCCGCTTGATCTGGCCCTTGTGTCCGGCCTTGGTCGGATTGTAGGAGCGCAGGGAAACGGACTCGGGATACTGATAGGGGAACTTCTCTTTCGGATTCTGCACGTCTTTGGGCAGATCCACCACCACGGGCCCCGGGCGGCCACTGGCGGCAATGTAATAGGCCTTCTTGATGGCCTCGGGAATGTCGCTGGCTTTCTTGCACAGGAAGCTGTGCTTCACCACCGGGCGGGAGATGCCGATCATGTCGGTCTCCTGGAACGCATCCTCCCCGATCATGCTGGTCGGCACCTGGCCGGACAGGATCACCAGGGGAATGGAATCCATGTAGGCGGTGGCGATCCCCGTGATGCAGTTGGTGGCGCCGGGACCCGAGGTCACCAGCACAGTGCCCACCTTGCCGGTGGAGCGGGCGTAACCGTCCGCCATGTGCACTGCGGCCTGCTCGTGCCGCACCAGGACATGCTCCATCTTGCCGTTTTCGAAGAGAGCGTCATAGATGTCGAGCACTGAGCCACCAGGGTAGCCGAAAACGTGTTCCACTCCCTGATCTTCCAGCGCTCTAACCACCATCTGGGCGCCTGATAACATCTCCATGATAAAGCCCTCCAGGCTTTGCTCCGTTAAGCGAAAGCTATCGACAGTCCGCTGCTTCCCGGCAGCGCCGATCCGAGTCTTGTTGTTGTCTGCAGGCAGATCAGGCGAGTTCGGAGCCGTCGATAGTAGAAAAATAGGGGTTTTCCATCATTCACCCGAAAAGCGGGTGAAAAACCAACTTAACCCGCCCGTGAACGCTTGTCCACGGCTTTGTCTGGCCATAACAGTCATAAATTTCAAACAGCTATTAACATTCAGTGACTTGGCCACCAGACGGGCAACAAAGAGGGGCCCTGGGGGGAACAACCAGCGGATCATGCTGCCCGCGTCGGTCAGGAACAAAATAAACGGCCCACCTCGAGGGGGTGGGCCGTCAAAAACTGGCTGGTTTCACTGCTCGTCTTCGGGTTCTGCCAGCCAGATCTGCTGATCCGGATCCGTCTCTTCGCAGACCGAAATGCTGACACCCATGTCGAGCAGCTCATGCAGGGTGAGATTGTCTGCCAGAGTCATGGTGTCGCCGTTTTCATTGGTAAAGCGCATGCTGTCCGTCCTCTCCGTGGTGGGATCGACTCAGTTTAGTCAAAGGCGCTGAGTTGGGATAACCAGGGACGCTCCTGGCCGGTACGGCTGGCAAGCTCCCCCAGGCTGTCACACACCTCCTCCGGAAAGAGAGTCCTGCCCCAGAGGCGGCGGGAGAGCGCCCCCACCTCCTCCCCGGCCCCGGCCAGCAACCAGTCGGCCAGCTCTCCTGCCACATCGGGATAGCGTACCCTGCCAGGAGAAGGGGCCTCCAGCCAGCTTCGCACCGCATTGGCATCCAGGCTGTCCATCAACTGGGCCAGCCCCATCAGCTCCAGGGTCCTGCCGTTGGTCAACTGCTCGAACTGGCCACCCAGGGGTTTGACCAGCAGCTTCTTGCCCAAGGAGAGCGCCTCGGAGGCAAGCTCGAATCCCGCATTGCTGATGACCCCGCGACAACCGGCCAGCGCCAGCTTGAACCCCTCTCTGGCCTGAGGTTCAAAGCGGATGTTGCGCCACTCGCTACGCTTGCGCACCTCGGGATGGAAGCAGATGAACGACTGCGTGCTGAAACGCGACAACAGGGCCGCGATCGTCTCTGTCTGCTCGAATGGCAGATAGACCAGGATCTGCTGGTTGTCCGGCACCGGCTCGAGGGGATCGACGATGGGAGGCAGCAGGGGCTGGCCGAAATGGAACCAGTGCAGCCCCAGGGACTGGCGTACCGGCGCAAAATGGCGCATCAGCTGGCGGTTGAAGCCGCTCTCCCCCCAGCGCGGGATCGGCCAGTCGAAGCTCGCCTGATGGCTGATGGTGAGGCTGGGTTTGCCCCAGCGGCGAGCTGCATGGGCACTGAGCGGCTCGAAGTCGCTGATGACCAGATCGTACTCGCGACAATCGAGGGCACGCAGATCTTGCCAGAAACGCAGGGGAGAGAGTCCCTTGAGGGTACGCCAGCCCGAGATGCGCCCCTGATGGCTGGCGAAGGTGATACCGGGGAAGGTGCGATAATCCCCGAACTCCCCCATCTCGAAGTAACCGTCGGCGGCGCGCCCGCTGAACAGATAGTCCACCGCCACGTCCCTGCTCTTCAATGCGCGCGCCAGGGTCCGGCTACGACTGATGTGGCCGTTGCCGGTCCCCTGAACGCCGAACAGTATCCTCATCCCTGGCTCCAACCCAGCGCCCAGAGGGCGCAACCACCGCCAAGCAGCGCCCCGGCCACCAGATCGCTCAGATAATGCACCCCGAGCAGCAGGCGGGACGCCCCCACCAGCGCGGCCCAGACAAACAGCAGCGGTGCCCAGAGCGGGAAACTGGCGGCCAGTACGGTCGCCATCAGAAAGGCGGCCGCGGTATGGCCCGAGGGCAGGCTGTAACGATCCGACGGGGTGATGAAGACAGGCAGCCCTGCCGGGCGCTGGCGTTTGAGGGCATTCTTGAGCAGCAGGTAGAGCGGCAACTCGAGGGCAAACGCCCAGAGCGCCACCCTGACCGCCTCCTGCCCGGCGCTCCCCTGCCACCAGAGCAGGCAGGCCGCCACGGCATAGAGGGGGCCGTCACCGGTACGGGAGACAAGCCGGCTTATCCTGGCCTGCGGCTGATTGTAGGGGTGGAGCAGGCAGACACGGCACACCCGCAGGTCCCATTGCTGGATCTTGTTCATCACGGCCCTCCCTTGTATCCTGAGTGCAGACTAGGAGGGCGGCATGACACTTCGTTGACGCCCAGATAACAGATTGATGAAAAAAAGGGCCCAGGGGCTAATGCCAGTCAGTTAAGCCTGACTGGCATTGTTTTTACTAGGTTTTCTCGTCGCATACTTCTGTGGTTTGG
>NZ_JAPDBQ010000205.1:0-5163 GCF_027705325.1 Aeromonas sp. QDB18 | reverse complement strand
ATTTTTCCGGCGCAAATGAGCTACAGGCCGCAATTCTGGCTGTGTTCAAGCGTTTTTCAGGCTTGGACACAGCCGGGGTTGCGGCGAAAAACGATGCGAAACCGGTTATTGGGGCGAACAGTACATCAAATGCGGAATATGAATCATCAAAATCAAAATATGATGGCAACAACAATCAAATTGTTCACACAAATATGTGTGAAGGATTCCGCATGTTGCGCGCACGTTGGTTTGGGGCCGGGAGACGCAGTCAGGCCAGGGCGTCAACTGGGCCTAGCGGCGTCCTCGGTGGACAGCGAGGAGATTATCCAAAATCGCCAGTTCACCGCCCGATCTGGCCGAAACCAGATCGGCTCTCCGGGGTCGGTATTTCCCCCCGCCAGCCCGTCACAAACTTTCAGCCGCCAAACCGCCTCGGCAGCCCTGTCCGAGCACTCTAAATGTCCCCTCTGCCGCCAGAACGGGGCGAACGGCCCGTTTTCCCTGGTGAAAAGGCCAATTGAACATAATGGGCATTATGCACAGTGGTTTTTGCGCTCTGTTCGGCCTCATTGAGGCTTGGATACCAAGTTTCACAACCACACTTCTTTTAACATGGTGGCCCGCAGTTTTCTCAAGTGAGTTAATGGCCACCTGCCATCGTGGTACAGAAATGCGCACGAAACATTTGGTATTTTGCATTAAATATCAAATATTTATGTACTCTATGAAGAAACACTCCACCTTTTGCCTATATATCTTCCTGGATTGTTGAAGTTCAATACTTTTGCATAGTTTCCAGCAGCAGTGGCATTATCTGGAATGTCTTTGGTTACAATGCTTCCTGCACCTATCGTTACATTTGAGCCAATTGTTACGTCCTCAATTATGCAAACGCTAGGTCCTATGTAAACATTGTCTCCTATTTGGGCGGCCTTTCCTTCATTTGAACCAATGGTGGTGTATTGTGATAAGTTCACATTATTGCCAATAATTGCCGTGGGATTAATGACTAACGGCCCGCCATGTCCAATGTATAATCCGTAACCCAATACCATCCTATGGCTAATATCCAACCCATACTTCCTTTTTTTATAATAATATATTGGGTATGCCAGTCGTGAAATCTTACATTTCGGGTTGGATAATCTTAACCAAAACGAAAAGTTAAACCCCCTATTAAATATGTAATTTTTTAAAAAACACTTAAAGCTAACACTGCCTTCATATCTAAAAAGATCACTTTTTATATAGTTAATAGTCATTTTCAACTCTTCACTTGTGTATTGGTTGTTAAATATTTTTTTCTGCCGTTCTGTTGCTTCGTTGCCAAAACAATACCCTCTAGTCCCAAGCTTAGATCATTCTCACAGGTTGATATCGGCTGCTGAGGATGGCAAAAAGGTAATTACTTTTTTCCGTATTTCTGAAAAATAAATTCACGGACATCTTCCGCGATCTTAGCATCCGCGCGATGCGCAATGCATCTTGATTGTACGGTGCATGCTCTCTGGGATATCTATGGTGGGCTGCTTAATCAGTTCCTATTGGCACCTATTGCTACGGCTCTCTACTTTCATTCGTAGGCGGAGGTCTGCGCGCTCTTGCTGGTCGGCTTGGTTCTGATGGCTACCTTCTTGTTCATCGCGCAATCTCCATTAGTTCCGCCATGACCGCATCGATCTCTGAGGGGTCGGTCGCATCGGTTTCATGGCCTAATTAGGATTGAGGCTGATACGGCCTATCACTGCGCATAAGGGGCGTTACGGTAAATCCGCCGCCCCTGTTTGCTTCCTATCAAAATCTTAATTACAGATTTCCGTATTTCTGTAAAAGCAGTTCGCGCACCTCGTCCGCGATCTTGGCTCCGCGCGATGCACATTGCATCTTGATTGCGCGGTGCAGGCTTTCTGGGATGTCGATGGTGAGCCGCTTCATCGGCTCAGGTGCATTGCCGGTGCTGCGGTTCTCTACCCACTCATCGGCGGAGGCCTGCGCACTCTTGCTGGTCGGCTTGGCGCCGATGGTGACCTTCTTGTTCATCGTGCAATCTCCATCAATTCTGCCATGACGGCATCGATCTCTGCGGCTGCTGGGCCGGTCTCATCAGTTTCATGAACGGCGCGGCCTTGGGCTGCGGCCTCTGCGAACACCACGCGCTGGGTGATACTGGCGGTCAGGGCTGGTATGGGGTAGGCGGCCAGAGCTGTACCAACATCCCGCCCTATGGCCGTATTTGCGATTTTACGATTAACCACAAAAGCGGCTTTCAGTCCTTCCTTGTAGATGCGAGCCTCTTCAATCAGCTTCACCACCTCGTCTGCTGCCCAGATGTCGTAGGGGCTGGGTTGTACCGGGATCAGCACCACATCAGCGGCCATGATCGCGGAGCGAGCGAGGTCGGTTACCCGTGGCGGTCCGTCGATGACAATGTGGTCATAGCCCTGGCCGAGTTGTCCGATCTCCTTATGCACGGTGGCTCTGGGGAGGCCGACGACCGAGAACAGGGGCTCGCCATCACGAGCTGCGGCCCAGTCCAGGGCGGAGCCTTGTGGATCGGCATCGATCAGAAGAACCCGAAAGCCGCGGCGGGCCAAGCTGGCCGCCAGGTTCACGCTGAGGGTGGTCTTGCCAACGCCGCCCTTCTGGTTGAGCAGTCCGATGATCATGGTTGAATTCTCATTATTTGTGGTTTTGTAAAAATACAGAAAACCACATGCAATGAACAATCAAAATCAGTTCCAGACCCACTTTGCTTGTTTCCCCAGTCCCCCCGAGTTCTGGTTGTGCAACGGCATCGCCAGCACTACAATGTAATTGCGTTTGAAATTACGAAATGAGGTTGCTATGGGCACGATTAACCTGCGCATCGATGACGATCTGAAGGCTCGTTCATTTGCGGTGCTGGACAAATTGGGGGTGACCCCCTCGGATATTCTCCGGCAAACCCTGGAGTATGTGGCCTCTCAGGGGCGGAGCCCGTTTCGCACGACTGTGGTGACGGAGGATGAGGAAGCTCTGTTAGCGATCGTGCGTGAACGCTTGGCCAGTCCCCAGAAGGGCATCAAGGTATCGCTGGATGACCTTTGAACTCGAGTTTGATCCGCGAGCGTGGAAAGAGTGGAAAAAGTTGGGCGATACCGTTCGCCAGCAGTTCAAAAAGAAACTGTCAGAGGTGATCGAGCGTCCCAGGATTGAGGCAAACCGGCTGAATGGGATGCCTGATTGCTACAAGATCAAATTGCGTGGCGCGGGGTATCGATTGGTTTACCAGGTACAGGATGATCGGGTGGTGGTATTCGTGGTCGCGGTGGGGAAGCGTGAACGGGAAGAGGTGTATCTGGATGCTATGTCACGTCTTGATTAGCGAACGTTGTAAGGTGTGACCACCTGCGGTAACGTACTGTCCAGAAAAGACAAACCCCGAATCTCTGCTTTATCAACTTGGCGGAAGATGACAGAGAATTCGGGGCCGTGACGTATCACAAGAAGAAGAATACCACATGGATCACATCAAACAACCCTGCACCGCCAATTCGCGCGGTGCTCGATGGTAAAACCCGCACCGCACGCCTCGTTTGTTGCACGCCTGCCTCATCGCCCCTATTGCAGTGATGACCCGTCACAGGGGCTGCTGATCCGCCCTCTGGTTACCGCGCTGGGCTATCGCCATATTCAGCACAACCCGCCGCCGCACGTCGCCTGCCTGGTATTCGATATCGACCGGCCAGATGGATATGCCGCATGGGAGGCCGCTGGGCTGCCAGCCCCACACTGGATCGCCATCAATCAGAGTGAAACGTTGGACGAGAAAGGGGTGAGCCATCGAGGCCGCGCCCATATCGGCTACCTGCTGGCGACCCCCGTAGCTCGCACTAATGCAGCCAGACAAAAGCCGTTGCGCTATCTGGCCGCCATTGAGCACGTCCTGGCTAAGCGGTTAGGGGCAGACATGCGGTTCACCGGCCTCATCACCAAAAACCCCACCCACAGCGATTGGTGGACGGTATGGCACTCCATCGATCCCTATTCGCTCGACTACCTTGCTGAGTTCTGCCCGGATAAAGATCTCGCCGCCTACAGTCGCCGCAGTCGCAAGGAGGCGAGCGGGCTAGGTCGCAACGTTACCCTGTTCGATAACGTTCGGGAGTGGGCCTACAGCGCCGTCAGGGCTCATTGGCGACCCAATGGCTACGATGCCTGGGCCGAGGCCGTCCGCGCTACCTGTGACAGTGCTAATGCCTTTGGGCTGGAGCAGGGGGGGCCGTTGCCTGTGTCCGAGGTCAAGGCAACGGCCAAGAGCATCGCCCGTTGGGTATGGCGGCATTTCACGCCGTCCGAGTTCCGAGCCATCCAAGCGGCCAGAGGGGCCAAAGGTGGCAAGGTATCCAAGCGTCCAACCAAGGGCGGCAAGGCTAGATCCGAGCTGCTGCCGGAGGTTCTACGGCTCAAGGCGCAGGGTTACAGCAACCGCGATATTGCCGAGGATCTGAAAATATCGGCCAGTACGGTCAGCCTGTATCTCAAGACCGAGCAGGAGTGATCGAACAAGCCTTATCAGATAACAGCGCCCGAAGGGCGTTTGTTTCTGATATGGCTTGTCCTGAGAAAGAGGATCTTGGCGAGGTGGGCAAGCGCCCGAACCGGAGGCCGTCCAGCAGACCGCTTGCGGGCTGTGGGCGGGGGCGTTGTCCACGGAGCTGGTCTTTGTCTTGGCCCTTAACGACTGGACAGGTCTATCTCGATGCGCCGAAAGCCGATGCCGTTGGCGGTGTTGGCCGCCGCATCGATGCTCTTGAATACCCGCCAGCCGCCGCGCTGTCGTTCGAGGACAATGGTCTCGCTCTGCTTGCCGAACTTCACCAGGTGCAGGTGATAGCCCTGACCCATTGGGGTGGGCACGATCAGGGCCTTGGCAAACCCGCCCTGATCGAACGTCCACTTCGCTTGCAGTTCTTCCATATCAAATAACCAATTCGATTAATCAAATGTGTTTTTTGATGATGCCCGCGCCGTTTCCGAAAGGCAACCGTCAGCGCAGGTAGGAGAGCCAGGCTGATCGCGGCGCTATGCGACTGCCTTTTCGCGGGCCCAAGGGTTCTTTCCTTTTTTGGTCTTAACTCGCTTGATCCGCCCTTTGTGAGCCGGGGGATGGTGCAAGTGATCGTGGAGCTGCTGAAGGGC